>CAUVQK010000022.1:0-9036 GCA_963553705.1 uncultured Streptococcus sp. | reverse complement strand
CTACAGTAGCGCCAGACACACAAATCCACACTCACATGTGTTACTCAGAATTTACCGATATCATCCCTGCTATTGACAACATGGATGCGGACGTGATTTCCTTTGAAGCTAGTCGCTCTAACTTGGAAATCCTGGATGAGCTCAAGGCTAAGAACTTCCAGACAGAAGTAGGACCTGGAGTTTACGATATCCACTCACCGCGCGTGCCAAATGAAGGGGAAATCGACCATACGATTGAAGCTATCTTGGCTAAGGTGCCAAGCAGCAAGGTCTGGATCAATCCTGACTGTGGTCTCAAAACTCGTGGTATCCCAGAAACTAAGGCTAGCTTGGTGCGCTTAGTAGAAGCAGCCAAAGCAGCTAGACAACATTTGAAATAATCCTCCTGGAACCTCAAAAGTTGAACTTGATGGAGGATACCCCCAAAAAATGAAGCAGAGCTGACAATCCTGCAGAAGCTGTTCTTCTAGGATTGTCCTCGGCTATCACTACCATCATTGAAAGGAACTTTTTGTTATATGGTTCGTCGTCACACACCCAGTCTCTCATTTGAAGTATTTCCTCCCAATCCAGCAGTAGGCAATGATAAGATTTTTCAGGCGTTGAGAGAGATGCAAGATTTGGCTCCTCACTTTATCAGTGTGACGGCCAGCAATAATAAGTTTGACATTGAGGAGACGACGGTTCGTTTGACTGAGTTCATCGCCAACGACCTCAAGATACCGACGATTGCCCACCTACCCGCGGTTTATCTGACCAAGGACATGGTGTCCAATATTTTGCAGTCTCTAGATCGGGTTGGTGTCCATCAGATTTTAGCTTTGCGAGGAGATATTTTTCCAGATGTAGCGCCTAAGGATGATTTTACCTTTGCGACTGACTTGATCGAATACATCAAGACAGAAGCACCGCATTTTGACATCATCGGAGCCTGCTATCCAGAGGGCCATCCAGATTCGCCAAATCAGATTTCGGATATTCAAAATCTGAAGAAAAAGGTGGATGCTGGCTGTTCTAGTCTGGTCACCCAGCTTTTCTTTGACAATGAACGTTTTTACGACTTTCAGGACAAGTGCATTTTAGCGGGTATTGAAGTGCCTATCCATGCTGGGATTATGCCGATTCTCAATCGCAATCAGGCTCTGCGTCTGCTCAAGACCTGTGAGAATATCAAGCTGCCAAGAAAATTCCGGGCTATTCTGGATAAGTACGAACATGACCCAGAGTCTCTGAGAGCAGCTGGTCTGGCTTATGCTGTGGATCAAATTGTTGACTTGGTGACTCAGGATGTGGCGGGCATACACCTTTATACTATGAATAACGCTGCAACAGCCTATCATATCTATAAGGCTACCCATGCTCTCTTTAATCATAACCCATCCGTCCAATCTTTTTAAGATGAATGAAGAAATCACTAATCAGATTCAGTTGCTGTTTAGTGGTTTTTGTTTTATAATAAGGATAAAAAACTTATCCAAATCTAAGGAGGGGCTGATGGAGCATTCGCTGACCTTGGTTAAGTCTATGCAGTTTGGCCAAGAAGATTGTTTTTTTGCCTTCTGTGGTTATTCAAAAACGGAAGCCCATCATAGCTTTGGGCCGGCTGTCCGGGATGTTTATGTCATTCACATCGTACTGAAGGGACGGGGGACTTACTCCGTGGGCAATCAGCGCTATGATTTGCAGGAAGGGCAGGGCTTTGTGGTGCCGCCGAATCAGTCGGTCTTTTATCAGGCTGATGGAGAAGAGCCTTGGTCTTATGTCTGGATGGGACTGGGTGGGCATCTCTTGCCTCGCTATCTGCAGGATCTGGGCTTACAGTCTGGCCAGTGGTCTTTTGAGCTGACTTCTTTGCAGGAATTTAAGGCCTTGGTCTTTGAAAGTCTGGCCTATGAGGGCAGTGGAATAACTGCTGAACTGGCTCTGCAAAGGCAAGTTTATCGATTTCTAGAACTCTTGTCCCAACGTCTTAAGCAGACATCCTTAATCACGGAAAGCCGTCGAGTCAATCCTTATGTCCAGCAGGTATTGGAACTGCTGAGTAGCCATCTGCCAGAAAGTTTATCTGTGCAGGAGTTGGCGCAGAAATTAGCGCTACACCCTTCCTACCTATCTCGGCTTTTCAAGGATGAAGTAGGCAAGGGGATTAAGGAGTACAGCAATGACTTGCGGCTCAATATGGCAGCTGATTTGCTGACGAGCAGCCAGCTTTCGGTGGAAGAGATTGCCAATAAGACAGGCTTTGCCGGAACACAGAGCTTTTCAAAAGCCTTCAAGAAGGCGCGTGGCCAGTCGCCCTTGAATTTTCGCAAGGCTAGCTCTCATCTGGGGCAGGAGCTGTAAAAAGTCACATTTGGATAAATAATACTAGAAAGAAAGGCTTACCAAAAAGGGTAGCCTTTTTTATAATGAAAGGAGAAGCATGATTGCAGACTGCGAAAGGAGAAGGTCATGAACAAGGCGAGTATTTTGTTTAAGGAAGAGTGTAGGCAATTTCATCTGACTAATGGCGAGATTTCTTATATCTTTAGGGTTGCGGAGGATGGTAAACTCTTGCAGCTTTACTATGGAGCGGCAGTACCAGAGCGGGATTATTCTTATCTAGTGGAGCTGCAGCATCGGCCCATGACGACCTATCGAAAAGAAGGGGATTTACGCTATTCTTTGGAGCATGTGAGGCAGGAATTTCCAGAATACGGCACGACAGATTTTCGTCATCCCGCTATCTGTCTGCGGCAGGGAAATGGCTCGCGTATTACTGATTTTGTCTATGTCAGTCATCAGATAGTAGATGGTAAGCCTGCTTTAGAGGGGCTGCCCTCTACTTATACAGAGATTCAAACGGAGGCTAAGACTCTTATTCTAACCCTACGAGATGCGTTGACAGAAGTGGAAGTTCAGCAGTTTTATACGATTTTTACTGATTGGCCCGTTATCGCTCGCTCTAGCAAAGTGATTAATCAAGGCAGGAAAACTTGCTATTTGGAATCCCTAGCTAGTCTGTCGCTGGATCTGCCAGATGCTGACTATGACTGGCTGCAGCTATCAGGAGCATGGGCCCGAGAACGCCATATCAAGGAGCGCCCGCTTCAGCAGGGGATTCAGTCCATTGAGTCAACCCGCGGCATTTCCAGTCCCCACCACAATCCTTTTGTAGCTCTTAAGCGAGCGGAAACAACAGAGTTTTCAGGTCCAGTGCTAGGAGCGGCCTTGGTGTACTCAGGCAATTTTCTTATTCAGGCTGAGGTGGACACCTATGATGTGACCCGGTTGCAGCTAGGCATCAATCCTTTCGGTTTTGAGTGGAAGCTGGCTGAGGGTCAGTCCTTTACCTGTCCAGAAGCTCTGCTGGTTTACTCTGAGCGGGGCCTCAACGGCATGAGTCAAGTCTTTCATCAGCTATTTCGTCGACGTATAGCTAGGGGTTACTGGCGCGAGCGAGCTCGTCCTATTCTCATCAATAACTGGGAAGCTACCTATTTTGACTTTAGTGAGAATCAGCTGCTGGATCTTGCTGAAAAGGCTCAGCAAGTAGGGGTGGAGCTCTTTGTGTTAGATGATGGCTGGTTTGGCCAGCGGACTAATGATCGCACTGGGCTGGGTGATTGGTTTGTCAATCCAGACAGGCTGCCGCAGGGGCTGGGATCGCTAGCAGAGCGAATTCACGGTTTAGGCATGAAGTTCGGTCTTTGGTTTGAGCCGGAAATGGTCAATAAGGACAGCCAACTCTACCGAACTCATCCTGACTGGCTGTTGGCAGTGCCAGATAGACAGCCCCACCATGGTCGGAATCAGTTCGTTTTGGACTATTCTCGGTCGGAAGTAGTGGATGAGATTTTTGAGCGTCTGTCGGCGGTTATCGAGGAAGCGCAGCTGGATTATATCAAATGGGATATGAATCGCCCTCTGACAGATGTTTTCTCGGCTGCTTGGCCAGCTGATCAGCAAAGAGAGATTTTTCACCGCTATGTCTTGGGTGTTTATGACTTGTATGAGCGTTTGATCAGTCGCTATCCGAGATTGTTATTTGAGTCCTGCTCTTCAGGTGGAGGCCGCTTTGATCCAGGTATGCTCTACTATGCTCCTCAAGCTTGGACCAGCGATGATTCGGATGCGATTGAGCGCTTGAAGATCCAGTATGGGACCAGTCTTCTCTATCCACTTTCGTCTATGGGAGCTCATGTCTCCATCGTGCCCAATCACCAGACCAATCGTGTGACTCCGTTAAAGACGCGGGGCAATGTCGCCTTTTTCGGTTCCTTTGGCTATGAGCTGGATC
The DNA here is from genome assembly GCA_963553705.1 of uncultured Streptococcus sp. Lineage (GTDB taxonomy): Bacteria > Bacillota > Bacilli > Lactobacillales > Streptococcaceae > Streptococcus. Next base: position 4,757 of record CAUVQK010000022.1, on the reverse strand, counting down.
TTAATCAGCTAAGCCCAGAAGAATTGGCTGAAGTCAGGGAACAGATAGCTTTTTACAAGCGCCATCGAGAGCTGATTCATAATGGAACTTTTTATAGACTGCAGTCGCCATTTAAGGGAGATGGGCAGACAGCTTGGATGCTTGTCAGTCAGGATCAGAACACTGCACTTTTAGGCACTTTCAAGGTCCTCAACCAAGTCAATCGCTCTCATCAGCGCTTGCAGTTGAAAGGACTGGCTTTGGATAAGGTCTATTGGCTAGAGGGGCGTGCCTATATGGGGGCTGAGCTTATGCGAGTTGGGCTGGTCACCACGGACGCTTCCAGCGGTCAGCTTTTAGAGGATTCTGAGCAAAAGCCGAGCTATGACTTTGATTCAAAACTCTGGCTCTTTGAAGCAGAGGATGAGTAGATAAGCTGGAAAATAAAAAGAGCAGAAGGAACAAGCTGATTAAAAGCTGTCCTTCTTGCTTTTTTATGAGAAAAAAAGGATAGTACCATTATCTCTGATAATTCTATAGGAAAAGGCTTTCAAAAAGGTATATAATAGGATGAAGCTTTTATAAAATAAAGCTGGTTCAGAATGAGAGAATTTGTAAAAATGAAGAAAGCATTTGCTAGTTTGGATTATTAGTAGAAAGCATTCGGCAAATACGAGGAAGAGGAAATTTTATGACAAGAAAAATCATCTTTCTGGATGTGGATGGGACCCTCATCGACTATGATAATCATATACCGGAGTCTGCGGTGGTTGCCATTCGCAAGGCACGGGAAAAGGCCCATCTGGTATATGTCTGCACAGGTCGCAGCAAGGCTGAGATGCCGCCGGAAATTTGGGATATTGGCTTTGATGGTATGATTGGTGGTAACGGCTCCTATGTGGAGCATGAGGGGCAGGTTATTTTGTACCAGCTGATTCCGCGAGATGTCGCTAAGAGGCTAGTCGACTGGCTTCAGGAGAGAGGGCTAGAGTTTTACCTGGAGAGTAATAACGGTCTCTTTGCAAGCAGGGGCTTCCGCGAAGCAGCGCGACCAGTGCTTCAGACCTACGTCCTTGGAAAAGGTGCTAAGCCAGAAGAAGTCGTAAATATGGAGGCAGAAGAAGCCCTTCATGGCTTGGTTTATGGTGGGAAGCTCTACCGAGACGATCTGAACAAAGTCAGTTTTATCCTAAAGAGTTACCAAGACCATCTGGATTCCAAGGCAGCTTTTCCTGAGCTCAAGGCAGGTACTTGGGGAGGCAAGGGAGAGCATGCTCTCTTTGGTGACTTAGGAGTCAAAGATATTACCAAGGCGCATGCCATTGAGGTCCTCCTGAAGCACCTTCATGCTGACAGAGCAGATACTCTGGCTTTTGGTGATGCCAAGGTTGATATTCCTATGCTGGACTATTGTCAGATTGGGGTCTCTATGGGAAATGGCGGAGCGGAAATCAAGGCCATGGCCGATCTGGTGACAGACTCGGTCAGTCAAGACGGTCTCTACAAGGCCTTTGAAAAGTTAGAACTCATCTAAAGGAGATGTGAATGATGGCAAAAACTCTTTATCTGATGCGGCATGGGCAGACGCTTTTCAATCTGCGTCACAAGGTGCAGGGTTGGTGTGATGCTCCTTTGACCGATTTTGGTATTTATCAGGCCAAGGTGGCAGGGCAATATTTTAAGGATGCCGGAATTATTTTTGACGATGCTTATAGCTCTACTCAAGAGCGGGCCTGTGATACCTTGGAATTGGTAACAGACGGTAAGATTCCCTATAAACGTGTCAAGGGACTCAAGGAGTGGAACTTCGGCACCTTTGAAGGGGAAAGCGAAGACCTCAATCCACCCCTGCCTTATAAAGATTTCTTTGTTACCTATGGCGGTGAATCACAGGATCAGGTCCAGGAGCGTATGGCAACGACCATTCTTCAGCTCATGCAAGAGACAAACGGTCAGTCTGTGCTCATGGTTTCACATGGCGGAGCTATGGCCAATTTTGCCAGAGCTTGGCAGAAAAACTGGCGTCTGGATGACCTAGGTCACATGACGAACTGCGGGATTTTGAAGTTTACTTTTGAACATGACCAATTTTACCTAGAAGAGGCCATTGGCCACGATTTTAGCGATTGGGAGGGAAAATGAAAGATTTATATTTAATGCGGCACGGCCAGACTTTTTTCAATCAAGAGGGCTTGGTACAGGGAGCTTGCGATTCTCCTTTGACAGAACTGGGGCAGGATCAAGCCCGGCAGGCAGGAGCTTATTTGCAAGAGCGGGGCATTCGTTTTGGTCAGCTCTATTCCTCCACCCAGGAGCGGGCTTCTGATACCTTGGAACTTGTCTCTGGACGGACCGACTATACTCGTCTCAAGGGCATTAAAGAATGGAACTTTGGTCTCTTTGAAGCCCAGCCTGAACGCCTGCAGCCGAAATTTCGACCAGGAGCCACCTCATTTGAAGACCTATTCGTTCCCTATGGAGGAGAAGGTGTGGACCAAGTCGGTGAGCGTGTGCTAATCACTCTGACTGAGGTTATGGAGCAGGCAGGAGCAGAGCCAGTCTTAGCTGTTAGCCACGGCGGTGCCATGTGGGCCTTCTATCTCAAGATTGCAGCCCAAGCCTTGGATCCTAAGGTGCGCTTTGGCAACTGCGCCATCTGTCATTACCATTATGAGCAGGGGCATTTTAGGCTGGCAGAAGTCATTGACCCGCTGACGGGTAGTGTGTATGAGTGTGAATGAAGACTCAGAAAGATTATCACTATAATAAAAACCTCAGATTTTTCTGAGGTTTTTTGGTTTATACTTGACTGTAGGTTTCATGACGATTTAGTTTTGTGTCTTCTTTTTTGCTGGCTATCAGCTGTGCTTGCTCTACTGCCTTCCACTCACTTCGAGTAAAGACCATGGAGAGTAGTGCCAGAGCTACAAAGGCTGCTCCCACATACCAGTAGGGCATATCCAGCATCGTGGAGCGGCCAGATAGGTTGACGATGCCACGGAAGAGCATACCGGCTGTCATGATGGCTACAGCTGAGTTCCAGAGGTTGAGGCTGAGCCGAGAGAGGTTAGGGATGACCTTCATGAAGAGCAGGAGTAGGATGCCGCCCGTTAGAGGAATGGCAAAGAGGTAGTGCATGTGGCTAGAAGTCTCGCCGAAACTGAAAGATTCATAGATTCTGCTGAAAGCAAAGAAGAAAATAGTTAATAGTGTGTAGATAAGGGCTGTTTTTCTAAAACGTTTTTTGCTAGGATTAGTAACCGATGTAGACAATATCACTCACCGACCTTTCTGAGATAGTATTTCCGTTGGTTGTAGGTTTGTTAATGACCTGACCGTTAAAGTAAAGTGTAGAGGAGCCGCCGCCATCAAGGTTGTAGGCGGTCTTGACACCGTAAGATTTCATGATTTCTGCCATCTGGTAGAGGGAAAGTCCCTCGCTTTCTGAGGTGCGTCCGTCTGAGACGATGATGATGTAGTGGTTTTCATCAATGATACCGATAGCTGTCCGAGGATTGGAAGACATGGACTGGCCGACTTCGGAGTTGGTATCAACGGCAATCTCACCATTTTCTACAAGAGATGGGCCGAAGGCCAAGAGATTGACTACGCCGTCTTTGACCAGTTGATCGGCAGAGACTTGGTCTTCATAGATAATCTTGAAGGAGCCGTCTTTGTAAATAGCCAAATCACCATTGCTGGAGTCTTCTCGGACAGTATCGCGGTAGACGACGCCATTGCGGATGACATAGCCAGTCGTATTGGCCCCGTAGTAGTCGCCGTTAACCGCTAGGATAGCATTGTTGTTGGCGGCCGTTTCCGAGGTCTTTGCTGTGACATTGTTTCCGTAAGTGTTTTGGGCAAAGGCCGTTTTCAGATATTCTGATGAGCTGACGGTCACATCAGCGATGTAGACCTGGGTGTTGCTGACGGTCTTTTCAGTTAGCGTGACCGAGATGTTGTCGTCTGAGTAGCTGGTATCCGTCACAGTCGCTGTTTCCGCAGCCTTGCTGGCAGCCTCGGTATTGGACGACGAACTTGAGCTTGAAACCGTGGAAATGGTCTCTGCGATGACAAAGGTTTTCAGCATGGAGTAGCTGAAGGAAGCTGTCAGAAGCAGCCCGAAAATGGAAGCGTAGGCATAGCGTTTCTTTAAAAATTTCATGATGCGGTGTGTGTCCTTTCCTTAAAAATAAATCTCTTTTGCACCATCCAAGAGACGGTGAAGAGTAAAATACCGACGATGATTTTGACAATCAAAAGATTGAGACCAAAGACAGCGTAGAAGAGGCGAATCAGCAGTGTGTCTAGGATAAAGAGCACTACAGCTAGGCTGAAATAGCCAGTTCCTGTCTTGAGTATACTGTCGTCGTTCTTAAAGACCAGCCTTTTATTGGTCGAATAGTTAAAGATTGAGCTGGTCACGCGGGCAATCCCATTTGCGAGAAGAATTCTCAGGCTGGTCGGCACAGCAGCTAAAAACAAGAGAGCCAGGGCGTAGACGATGTAGTCCACGACGAAGCTGCTGAGAGAAGTCAGGGCAAATTTGAATATATTTTTATAAATCATGAGCCCATCCCGAATCGGCCGGAAGTGCGAGCCTTGATTGTCATTGATATAGACCGTCTCAATGGGCACTTCCAAAATGGGATATTCCTTGCTGGCTTCTAAGAGCATGTTCATTTCATACTCATAGCGCTGCCCCTCTACCTTTAGCATAAATGGAATCATGTTGGTCGTAAAGGCTCGCAAGCCTGTCTGAGTATCGGAGACACCCA
>CAUVQK010000021.1:0-9148 GCA_963553705.1 uncultured Streptococcus sp. | reverse complement strand
CGTCGTTGCTTTTTATTTTTACCCTTTTTATCTTGTTTTGAAAAAGATTTAGTAGGTCTGAAAATTTTACCACTAGCTGCCAATGAATCCTCGTCTTATAACCTTGTATAAGAAAAAGTTATAGGCTGGGCCCAGATTTTTTTGGTATAATGAAAAAGATAATGAAAAAGAAATGAGAATGACATGGCGCAGATTATTGATGGTAGAGGTTTGGCAGAGAAGCTTCAGAAAAAATTAGCCGAAAAAACGGCTCGCCTCAAAGAAAAGACAGGTCAGGTACCGGGCTTGGTAGTGATTGTGGTGGGAAATAATCCAGCCAGTCAAATCTACGTGCGTAATAAAGAGCGCTCGGCCTTGGCCGCTGGCTTTCGGAGTAAGGTAGAACGTCTGCCAGAAGAGACTAGCCAGGAAGAGCTCTTGAGTTTGATTGAAACTTATAATCAAAATCCTGATTGGCATGGGATTTTGGTCCAGCTGCCCTTGCCTGAACATATTGATGATGAAGCTGTGCTTCTAGCCATTGATCCAGACAAGGATGTTGATGGCTTTCATCCGCTTAATATGGGCAAGCTATGGAGTGGCCATCCGGTTATGATTCCGGCTACTCCTGCAGGCATTATGGCAATGTTCCATGAATATGGTGTTGAACTGGAAGGCAAGCGAGCGGTCGTCATCGGGAGGAGTAATATTGTCGGTAAGCCCATGGCTCAGCTCCTTTTAGCTAAGAATTCAACAGTGACCCTAACGCATTCGCGGACCCACAATCTAGCCAAGACTGCTAAGCGGGCGGATATTTTGGTGGTGGCTATCGGTCGTGGACATTTTGTGACCAAGGACTTTGTCAAGGAAGGGGCTGTTGTCATTGATGTCGGTATGAACCGAGATGAAAATGGCAAGCTGATTGGCGACGTTAAGTTTGATGAAGTGTCTGAACTTGCCAGTCTGATTACCCCTGTACCTGGAGGTGTTGGGCCTATGACCATTACCATGCTGATGGAGCAGACCTACCAGGCCTTTAAACGGAGTCTTGAATCATGAAATTTGTTTTTGATTTGGATGGGACCTTGTCCTTTGATTATATGACGATTGATGAGGAGATTAAGCAGGTTCTGCTAACGGCTCCTCAGTTTGGGCATGAAGTTCTGTTTGCTTCGGCGCGTTCCTATCGAGATTGTCTGGGACTATTGGGTCCGGAATTGAGCCAGCAGATAGTGATTGGCCTGAATGGCGGAGTAGCTTATCAGAAGGGACAGCTGATGTTTGAGCGTCAGTTGCATCAGTCAAGTTATCAAGCCATTCTAGACGCTTGTTTGACCTATAATTTACCTTTTTTCGTTGATAATACTTTTGACTACAGCGGCCAGATTTTAGAAAAAATTCCTTTTATTGCCAGTGTAGATCCTCTCAAGCGGGCAAGACGGTTGGAACTAACTGAACTCCAGCATCCTATTAAGCTTGTTATTTACATGGGGAATCATGAGCAACTCTTAGAGGATTTACAGGCTCGTTTTACAAACTTGCTCAATCTGAGTCTAGACTATCATGAACATGAGAAATGTTTTTATATCAATCCAGCTGAAACCAATAAGGCTTCAACTGTAAAGCAACTCTGCGGTTCGGATTATGTGGCTTTTGGTAATGATCAAAATGATATCCAGCTCTTTAAGAATTCTCTCTACGCTGTGCAGGTTGGGGATTTCCCAGGCTTGAGCGATTATGCGGATGAGCAGGTCGCCTTTCAGGAAAATTTACCCAAGGCAGTCGCAGCAAGAATCTTACAAAAATTTGCAGATTTCCGGGAAAAATAACTTTCTTGCGATACGAGGCACCTTTTTAGGTGCCTTTTGGTGTATAATGAAGATAGGTTTGGTCATATTGAGACCAGTGCAGGATGAAGTTGGTCTAGGAGAATATCATGGTAAAAAATGCTGAAAATATTTTAAAAAGAGTCATTAGGGAACGTCCCTTGGATAGTCACAAGGGCGATTACGGTCGTCTTTTACTGATTGGGGGGACCTATCCTTATGGGGGCGCCATTATCATGGCAGCTTTGGCAGCAGTCAATAGCGGAGCAGGTCTGGTGACTGTTGCTACAGATAGAGACAATATCGGCCCTCTGCACAGTCATTTACCGGAGGCCATGGCCTTTGACTTAGAGGAGCAAGACCGATTGACAGAGCAACTGGCCAAATCAGATCTAGTCTTGATTGGTCCTGGCTTGGCGGAGAATCAACTAGGTCTAGATATCCTACAAAAGGTAGTCCAGACTGTGGCAGAACAGCAGATACTTATCATGGATGGCGGCGCCATTTCACTATTTAGCAAGGCAGCTTTGCCATTTCCAAAAGCCCAAACAGTTTTTACCCCTCACCAGAAGGAGTGGGAATGCTTATCGGGTTTGAGCTTGTCAGATCAGACAGCGGTAGCCAATCAGGCGGCGGTCAATCAGCTGCCTCTGGGTAGTATTGTCGTACAGAAAAAGCATGGGACGACCATCTATCAAAGTGCTCAAGAGCAGGTCTTTGAGCTGACAGTAGGCGGACCTTATCAGGCAACTGGCGGAATGGGGGATACGCTGGCAGGTATGATTGCCGCATTTGCTGGACAGTTCAAGTCAAGCAGTCTCTTTGAGCGAGTGGCAGCTGCAACCCTTCTTCACTCCCTTATCGCAGATGATTTGAGTCAGGAAGCTTATGTCGTCCTGCCAACGGCAATCAGCAGGGTCATTCCAAAGTGGATGAAGGAGATGAGTCAGTAGACTTTTTCTTGGGTTTTAAGTCAGCTGGGTTTCTTTTGTGGAAGCCCAGTTTTTTTCTTGCTTTTCAGGGAATTTTTAGACTTTGTAATCGGTTTTTTATGCAGTTTTTTGTTATAATAAAAGTTACGGAAAAACTAGAAAAGAAAGGAAAAGGGCATGCCAGAGTATTTGTCGGTTTCGACCTTGACCAAGTATCTGAAGATGAAGTTTGAGCGGGATCCTTATTTGGAGCGGGTCTATCTGACTGGCCAGGTGTCCAATTTCCGCCGGCGCCCCAATCATCAGTATTTCTCATTGAAAGATGAGAAAGCCGTCATTCAGGTTACGATTTGGTCTGGTGTCTACCAGAAGCTGGGCTTTGAGCTGGAAGAAGGCATGAAAATCAATGTCATTGGTCGGGTGCAGCTATATGAGCCGAGCGGTTCCTATTCTATCATCATTGAAAAAGCGGAGCCGGATGGTATCGGTGCCTTGGCTATCCAGTTTGAACAGCTCAAGAAAAAACTGGGAGAAGAAGGGCTTTTTCAAGAGAAATTCAAGCAAGCCTTGCCCCAATTTCCTAAGAAAATCGGCGTTGTAACCAGTCCTAGCGGAGCGGTCATTCGAGACATTATCACGACGGTCAGCCGTCGCTTCCCGGGAGTGGAGATTGTCCTTTATCCTACCAAGGTACAGGGAGATGGGGCTGCAGCTCAGGTTGCTGACCACATCAGACTGGCCAATGAGCGGTCGGATTTGGATGTACTGATTATTGGCCGAGGTGGCGGTTCTATCGAAGATCTCTGGGCTTTCAACGAAGAGAAAACGGTTCGGGCTATTTTTGAGTCTCGGATTCCTGTTATCTCTAGTGTCGGCCATGAGACAGATACGACTTTGGCGGACTTTGTAGCAGATCGAAGGGCTGCGACTCCAACGGCTGCAGCTGAGCTAGCAACACCGGTCACCAAGCTAGACCTGCTGGGACATTTGCAGCAGCAGGAAAACCGCATGTCACGAGCTATCTCCAATCGCCTGAGCTATTATCGGGAGCGGCTGAATAAACTGACCCAGTCGGTTATCTTCCGACAGCCAGAGCGGCTTTATGATGTCCATCTGCAGAAGTTGGATCAGCTCAACCTGCGACTCAAGCAAAAAATTCGCGAATATTATAGTGAAGAGCAACAGCGGGTCAAAATCTTACAGCATCGTTTGGAGGCATTGAATCCGCTCAGTCGAGTTCAGCGTTTTCAAGAGCAGACTGCCCAGCTGGAGCGTTTGCTGCGCAGTAACATGGCGGTCATTTATGATAACAAGGTGGCTCAAGTCAGGAGATTGTCCGAGGCCTTGCTTATGCTGGATACCAGTCGAATCGTGGCGCGTGGCTATGCTATTGTCCAAAAGAATCAAAAGGTTGTCGAGTCAAGTGCTGGCATTGAAGAAAAAGATGAGCTGACCCTGCTTATGCGGGATGGGCAGCTGGAAGTAGAGGTAAAACATGTCCAAAGAAAAGAAATTTGAAGAAAACTTAGCAGACTTGGAAGTCATTGTCCAAAAGCTGGAAAATGGTGATGTAGCGCTGGAAGAGGCGATTACGGAATTTCAAAAGGGAATGAAGCTTTCAAAGGAACTCCAGGCTAGTCTGGACAAGGCTGAAAAGACCTTGGTTAAGGTCATGCAGGCAGACGGCACAGAAACGGAAATAGAATGACAAGAAACGAGAAACTGGAAAAAATTGGTCTGACGATTGAAGATTTTTATAAGTCTCAGCAAGTGTCGTCGGATTTAGCAGAAGTTATTTTGTACTCTGTGCAGGCAGGCGGCAAGCGGATTCGTCCCTTACTGCTATTGGAGTTGATTCAAGCTTTTGGTCTAGAGCTGGCTGAGGCCCACTATCAGGTCGCGGCGGCTCTTGAGATGATTCACACTGGCAGCCTTATTCATGATGATTTGCCGGCTATGGATGATGACGACTATCGTCGTGGTCGCCTGACTAGCCATAAGAAGTTTGGAGAGGATATGGCTATTTTAGCGGGTGATTCTCTCTTTTTGGACCCCTATGGACTATTGGCAAGGGCCGAGCTGCATAGTCAGGTCAAAGTGGACTTGATTTCTGAGTTGTCTCTGGCAGCAGGGAGCTTTGGTATGGTTGCGGGTCAAGTTCTGGACATGCAAGGCGAAGGCCAAGCAATTTGTTTAGAAGATTTAAAAACCATCCATGCCAATAAGACTGGTAAGCTACTGACCTATCCTTTTGTCGCAGCTGGTTTGATTGTTCAGGCTCAGCAGTCTGTTCAAGACAAGCTTCGTAGGATTGGAGAGCTCTTGGGCTTGGCCTTTCAAGTGCGGGATGATATTTTGGATGTGACGGCCAGCTTTGAAGAGCTGGGTAAAACCCCGCAGAAAGATTTAGCTGCGGCCAAGTCGACTTATCCAGCCTTTCTGGGACTGGATGGAGCTAAAAACTTTTTCAATCAGACCCTTGATGAAGCTGTGGACATTATGAAAGACTTGGAAGAAAAGACAGAGTTTTCAGGCGAAGAAATTCAAAAGATAATAGAAAGTTTAAGACTGAATGGCTAAGGAAAGAGTAGATGTGCTGGCCTACAGACAAGGGCTCTTTGAGACCAGAGAGCAGGCTAAGCGTGGTGTAATGGCTGGACTGGTTATTGCAGAGGCTAATGGCCAGCGCTTTGACAAGCCTGGTGAAAAGATTGACGCAGCCACAGAGCTGCGCTTAAAAGGTGAGAAACTCAGATATGTCAGCCGAGGCGGCCTCAAGCTAGAAAAGGCTTTGCAAGTCTTTGATATTTCGGTCACTGACCGAGTGGCCTTGGATATCGGAGCTTCGACTGGCGGTTTTACAGATGTCATGCTGCAGCACGGAGCTAAGCTGGTCTATGCAGTTGATGTCGGTACTAATCAGCTGGCTTGGAAGCTCAGACAGGATGAGCGGGTTGTCAGCATGGAGCAGTTCAATTTTCGCTATGCCCAAAGGACTGACTTTGAACAGGAGCCTAGCTTTGCCTGTATTGACGTCAGCTTTATATCGCTGAGTTTGATTTTGCCAGCTCTGCATGAGATTTTGGCTCGGGATGGCCAAGTGGTTGCATTGATTAAGCCCCAGTTCGAAGCGGGACGCGAGCAGATTGGGAAAAAAGGGATTGTCAAGGATAAAAAGGTCCATCTGGCAGTTCTGGAAAAGGTCAAAGCATTTATGATGGAAGCTGGATTTTCTGTTAGGGGACTGGATTTTTCGCCTATTCAGGGCAGTCAGGGCAATGTGGAATTTCTGGCCTATTTAGAAAAGAGTACAGAGCCGCAGCCTCTTGATTCAGCAATAATGACAGCTGTCGTAGAGGCGGCACACAAGGAATTTAAGGATGAATAAGAAGGATAGATTAGAAAAGATTAGACGCTTTGTCAGTGACTATGACATTGGCACACAGGAGGAAATCGTAGAACATCTCAGGGAGTCTGGGATTACAGCGACGCAGGCTACGGTCTCTAGGGATATCAAAGAGTTGGGGATTGTCAAGATACCGCTCAAGGACAACACTTATATCTACGAGCTGCCTAAGACCATGACTAGCAGTCTGGGGTTGGCTGAAAATAATATCCTGTCCTGTCAGGTTTTGGGAAATATGATCAATCTTAGTCTGGTACCGGGGAGCACAGCACTGGTCAAGCGTCATCTTAGAAATGAATTTGCTGAGGATATTTTCAGTATCTTGGCAGACAACGACAGCATTTTGATGGTTATGATGACAGAGGAAGCAGCTGCAAGGATTGCAAGCATCATTCACCATTGGTAGGAAAGCCTATGTTATTAGAAATTTCGATTAAAAATTTTGCCATTATTGAGGAGATTTCCCTTAATTTTGAGCAAGGTATGACGGTTTTGACAGGAGAAACCGGAGCCGGCAAGTCTATTATTATTGATGCGATGAATATGATGCTGGGCAGCCGTGCTACGACGGATGTTATTCGTCATGGGGCACCCAAAGCTGAGATAGAGGGACTTTTTTCTCTGGAAAATAGCAGAGCTTTGCGAGAGATTTTTGAGGAGCAGGGCTGGGAACTGACCGATGAGCTGATTATCCGTCGGGAAATTCTGCAAAACGGCCGTAGTGTCAGCCGTATCAACGGTCAGATGGTTAATCTGTCTGTTCTAAAGGCTGTCGGCCAGCACTTGGTGGATATCCATGGTCAGCATGATCAGGAAGAGCTGATGAGACCCCAGCTTCATATTGCCATGCTAGATGAGTTTGGCTCAGCAGACTTTTTAAATCTCAAAGGCCGATATCAGGAGACCTTTGACCGCTATCGAAGCCTGCGCAAGCAAGTCCTGACTTTGCAGAAAAATCAGCAGGAGCATAAGGCCAGAATTGAGATGCTGGAGTTTCAGATGGCGGAGATTGAAAGTGCCGCTCTTAAAAGTGGTGAAGATACTGCCCTGCATCAGGAGCGGGATCGCTTGCTCAACCACAAGCTCATTGCCGATACGCTGACGAACGCCTATACCATGCTGGATAATGAAGATTTTTCAAGTCTGACCAATGTCCGCTCAGCCATGAATGACCTTGAATCTATCGAGGATTACGATCCAGCCTACAAGGAGCTTTCAGGCAGCTTGTCAGAGACTTATTATGTCTTGGAAGATGTCAGCAAGCGCCTAGAGGACATTTTAGATGGACTAGACTTTGACGGAGATCGGCTGTTGCAGGTGGAGAGTCGTCTGGATTTGATTAACAGCATCACGCGTAAATACGGCGGCCAAGTAGATGATGTGCTGGATTACTTTGCTCAGATTTCCAAAGAATACAGCCTTTTAACTGGAAGTAACTTGTTCTCAGAGGATATGGACCGAGAGCTGAAGGCCTTGGAGAGAGAGCTGGTAGAGCTGGCTCAGGAGCTGAGTCAGGCTCGTCACGGCCTAGCAGCCCAGCTAGAAGCGGAAATCAAGCAAGAGCTGCAAGACCTCTACATGGAAAAGGCGCGCTTTAAAGTGCAGTTCAGTAAGGGCAAGTTCAACCGTGAAGGCAATGAACAAGTAGAGTTTTACATCTCAGCAAATCCGGGCGAGGATTTCAAACCTTTGGTGAAGGTTGCGTCTGGCGGGGAGCTCTCCCGTCTCATGTTGGCTATCAAGTCTGCCTTTTCTCGTAAGGAAGGTAAGACCAGCATTGTCTTTGACGAAGTGGATACGGGTGTTTCTGGCCGAGTGGCCCAGGCTATTGCTCAGAAGATTCACAAGATTGGCTCCAACGGTCAAGTCTTGGCTATTTCCCATCTGCCGCAGGTCATTGCGATTGCCGATTATCAGTTCTTTATTGAGAAGATTTCGGATGAGAATTCGACCGTCTCAACGGTGCGCCTACTGACCGCTGACGAGCGTGTTCAGGAAGTCGCTAAGATGCTGGCTGGCGAAGATGTGACGGAGGCTGCTTTGACTCAAGCCAGAGAATTATTAAAAAAATAAACAAGCGAGACTGAGACACTAGTGTTTCGGTCTCCTTTAGGAGGTGGCGCGTATGACAAAATATTTTGCGATTGGTGATGTCCATGGTAAGGCTAGTATGCTAGATGAGCTGCTCCAGCACTGGGACGGTCGTAGCCAACTAGTCTTTCTAGGAGACTTGATAGATCGTGGTGAGGACAGCCGAGCAGTTTTGGAGCGGGTCAAGAATATAGTAGATCAGAAAGGAGCTGTTTGTCTTTCTGGCAATCATGAGTATATGTTTCTGACCTGGCTGAACAATCCTGAAAAGTCTTATGACCACTACCGACGTAATGGCGGAGATACGACGATTAATTCGCTTTTAGGCCGACCCCTCAATGCTCCTGTAGATGGACTAGCGGACGCGGAACGTGTCAAGACGGAGGCGGCCGATTTAGTAGATTTTATTCGTCAGATGCCTTTCCTATTGGAGACAGAGCAGTACATTTTTGTCCATGCTGGCCTAGATTTGGAGCTGAAAGACTGGCGAGAGACCAGTGATTATCAAAAAGTTTGGATACGCGCGCCTTTTCACGAAGGCAGCAATCAGACTGGCAAAACGATTGTCTTTGGTCATACACCGACATTTTACCTCTTGCATAAGGCACCGGGAACTGATCAGCTATGGATGACTGAGGATGGCAAGATTGGCATGGATGGCGGAGCTGTCTATGGAGGAGTCCTCCATGGAGTTCTCTTTGCTCATAATGGCATCATAGAGCGGTATGCCATCAAAAATTATGGTTTGGTAGCTGAAGACTGAAAAAAGATTGGGAAAATCCAATCTTTTTTTGCTGAGATTATCTTTGAAAACCAGCTTTTTCCTAAAATTTTCCCCAATAAAGCTAGAAAAGCTGCATGTAAACACTTTTTCATCTAATTTTAAAGAAGCGCAAAAAGATTAAAAAACAAAA
>CAUVQK010000020.1:0-9277 GCA_963553705.1 uncultured Streptococcus sp. | reverse complement strand
CATTGAAAAAAGAGCCGTTTTAAACGACTCCTTTCTTTATAATCACTATAATGCTATAGCAAACGTATTATCTCACCACGATATTAACTAGTTTATTTGGAACGCTAATGACCTTTACAACTTCTTTGCCGGCAATTTCAGATTTAATTTTCTCATCTGCAAGGGCAATTTTCTGCAGTTCCTCACGGCTCAGGTCCTTAGCTACGACTAACTTAGCACGGACTTTACCCTTGATTTGAACTACGATTTCGACCTCTGCCTCAACCAGCTTGCTTTCGTCATAAGTTGGCCAGACTACGTAGGAAATGCTCTTGCCAGTTTGAGCTACTGCCTGCCAGAGTTCTTCAGCCAAGTGCGGTGCAAAAGGCGCAAGCAATTGAATGAAACCTTTAGCATATTCGACATAGAGTTTTTCTTCCTTGTTGGCTGCGTTGACAAAGATCATGAGCTGGGCAATGGCTGTGTTAAACTTGAGCTCCTCAATCTGCTCTGTGACAGACTTGACTGTTTCATGGTAGACCTTGTCCAAAGCTCCGCTATTTTCAGAGACCAGCTCCTTAGAGTTAAGGAGACGATAAACCCGATCAAGGAACTTACGACTGCCTTCTAACCCTTCCTCGCTCCAAGCGATGGATGCATCCAGCGGCCCCATGAACATTTCATAGACACGCAATGTATCAGCGCCATACTGCTCTACTACATCATCTGGGTTGACCACATTCTTCAGAGACTTAGACATCTTAGCAGGCGCCTGCTCCAGCTCTTCTCCAGTTTCGATGTTGAAGAAAGAACCATCGCGTTTTTCCACCTTATCTGTCGCGACAAGAGCACCGCGGCTATCACGGTAGCTAGTCCCCAGAATCATACCTTGGTTAAAGAGTTTTTGGAAAGGCTCTTTGGTCGGAACCACTCCGATATCATAGAGGAATTTGTGCCAAAAGCGAGCGTAGAGGAGATGGAGCACAGCGTGCTCTGCGCCACCGATATAAATGTCAACTGGAAGCCAAGCCTTGAGCAGCTCTTCGTCTGCTAATTTCTCATTGTTGTGGGGGTCAATGTAACGCAGGTAATACCAGCTGGAACCAGCCCATTGAGGCATGGTGTTGGTTTCGCGGCGTCCTTTGACACCATCTTCCCGAGTGACTTCTAGCCAGTCAGTCAGATTGGCCAGCGGGCTCTCACCAGTACCAGAAGGACGGATATCCTTGGTTACAGGCAAGACAAGTGGAAGTTCATTTTCAGGAACAGCCGTTGAAGTCCCGTCTTCCCAATGAATGATTGGAATCGGCTCACCCCAGTAGCGCTGACGGCTAAAGAGCCAGTCGCGCAGGCGATAGGTTACCTTTTTATTTCCTACACCTTCCGCTTCCAGCCAAGCAACCATCTTGTCAATCGCGGCAGCCTTATCCAAGCCATCTAGGAAGCCAGAGTTAATATGCGGACCGTCTTCTGTGTAAGCAGCTTCAGCAACATTGCAACCCTCTAGAACCGGAATAATCTCTAAATCAAACTGCTTAGCAAACTCCCAGTCGCGCTCATCGTGCGCAGGAACGGCCATGATAGCCCCTGTTCCGTAGCTTGCAAGTACATAGTCGGCAATCCAGATTGGGATTTCCTTACCATTGACAGGATTGATGGCATAAGCTCCTGTCCAGACACCAGTCTTCTCCTTAGCCAAATCAGTCCGAGCCAGGTCGGATTTGAGGCTGGCTGCATGTTTGTAGTCTGCTACTGCTTGGGCTTGTTCTGCACTTGTAACGACATCAACGAGAGCATGCTCTGGAGCCAAAACAGCATAGGTCGCACCAAAAAGAGTGTCCGGACGAGTCGTAAAGACGGTGAAGTCCTTGTCTGTGTCCTTAATCTTGAAGGTTACATTGGCACCGGTTGACTTACCAATCCAGTTGCGCTGCATATCCTTGATAGACTCCGGCCAGTCCAGTTCCTCCAAGTCATTGAGCAAACGTTCTGCATAGGCTGTGATTTTCAGCATCCACTGACGCATAGGCTTGCGAACAACTGGATAACCACCGCGCTCAGATGTACCATCTGGCAGAACTTCCTCATTGGCAATAGCCGTTCCCAGCTCTTCAACCCAGTTTACTGGCACTTCAGCTTCATAAGCCAAGCCTTTTTCGTAAAGCTTGGTGAAAATCCACTGGGTCCATTTGTAATAGTTAGGGTCAGTGGTATTGACCTCCCGGTCCCAGTCATAGGAGAAGCCCAGAGCGTTGATTTGACGCTTAAAGTTGGCAATGTTTTCCGCTGTAAAGTCAGCTGGGTCATTCCCTGTATCCATGGCGTATTGCTCAGCTGGCAGACCAAAGGCATCCCAGCCCATAGGATGAAGGACGTTATAGCCCTGAGCCCGTTTGTAGCGGCTGAGGATATCTGTCGCCGTGTAGCCCTCCGGATGCCCTACATGGAGCCCCGCTCCTGATGGGTAAGGAAACATGTCCAGCGCATAAAAGTTAGGCTTGTCCTTATCCGTACCTGTCTTAAATGTATGGTGCTCTGCCCAGTATTTCTGCCACTTGGGCTCGATTTCTTTGTGATTATAATAAGCCATTCTTTTCTCCATTTTTTGTACTGTTTCTATTATACCATTTTCAAGAGATTTTGAAAGACGGAATTTCATGACTGCCAGACACATCAGTCAAAGGAGCTCTCCACCAAAAAACAAGCCACGCTGTCAACCCTGCGGTTGGAAGGTGGCTTGTTTTATATTTTGCTTTTATTTATCCAAATCCCTGACATATTGGTCAACCGCTAGGATGGCACCTGCAATGTCAGAAGCTGAAATCTCAAATGGCATCTGATGAATGGTTTCGCCCTCAATCGTCGCTTGCTGACCAACTTTGAGCAAATCTTCATAGCTGGCATTTTCTAAATGCATTTCTTTCAGAGTTGTCGGCATACCAATCTTTTGATAGAAGCGAATATACTTTTCCAATTCTTCTTTAGATCGGTTTTCTAAGAAGAGCTGGGTCAAGGTTCCATAGGCAACTTTTTCGCCGTGGGTCAGGTGGTGAATATCGCCTGTGAGAGCTGTAAAGCCGTTGTGGATAGCATGGGCTGCTGCTAAACCTCCGCTCTCAAAGCCGACGCCGCTGAGAAGGGTATTGGCTTCAATGATATTTTCCAGAGCTGGGGTCACGACTTTTGCTTCACAGGCTGCGATAGCCTGCAGGCCATCTGCAAACAGTGTTTCCTCACACTTTTTCGCAATTGCTACACCAGCTAAGCTCTGTCTTTGTCCCAACATGGTAGTGCCATTTTTCTGCTGGACGGCACGCGCCTCTACCCAAGTCGCTAAACCATCTGCAATCCCAGAAGCCAGAAGCCGTTTTGGCGCTCCAGCAATCACTTTCGTATCCACCAAGACGAGTTCAGGGTTTTTACTATAGAAAATATACTTTTCAAAGGCGCCATCTTCTGTATAGATAACAGAAAGTGCTGAGGTTGGGGCATCTGTAGAGGCAATGGTTGGCGCAATGACTACGGGACGTCCTAGTATGTCTGCAATCGCCTTCGCACTGTCAATGGTTTTTCCACCGCCTAGGCCAATAACTAAGTCTGCTCCGTCTTTTTCAGCCAGAGCAACGACCCGATCTATTTCAGCGTCAGAAGCTTCTCCATTGAAAGCGACATGCAGCACATGAAAACCATAACGAGTAAGGTAGTCATTGAACTTTTCCCCAACAATCTGGTAAACCATATCATCACAAAGCAAGACTGGATGGCTGCCTAACTGAAGAATCTGTTTTGCATTTTCAAACAGGGCATTTTCTCCCTGAATATAACGAGACGGGCTTGCAAAAATTCTCATAGAACACCTCTTTCATTTATTCATAAATAGAGCTTTAAATATGCCTTTTAAATGTATTCCTGATTGTGAATGGCTGACCAGTCAGCAGCAAAGTCATCTACTGCCTTAGCGATAGACGGCATGGCAAAGGCTGCTGCAAAGACATCAGGTCCTGCTGTAATGGCTTGGGCCCCATCAGCAAAAGCACGATTGATTTGGCCAACATTCTTAAAGGAAGCTGCCAATATTTTGCTGGCGGAATGATCCCGCTCAATCGCCTGAGCCAACTGGCTGATGACAGCATCTGAATCAATATTGAGATTTTCCATGCGGTTATAGTAAGGAGCAAGATAGTCAGCCCCCGCTTCAATAGCTAATAGACCTTGAAAGGTTGTATAAATGGCTGTCGCTGTAATCTTGTAACCTTCTGGTTTAAGAGTTTTGATAGCTGCCAGCCCAGCCGGTGTGACCGGAACTTTAATGTAGACAGCATTGCCGCATTTTTTTCGAATTTCAGCAGCATCTTTCAAGATTCCCTCATAATCCTTGGCAACAACCTGCACATGGATAGATGGACCTTCTCCTATGATTTCCCGAACGGCGCGAATCCGTTCAAAGAAATTTATTTTTCCTTCTTTTTTTGCGATGGTCGGATTAGAAGTCACTCCCGCCAAGGGGAGGACTTCCGACCATTTTTTTATCTCCTCTAAATTTAAGGTATCAAGCATGAATTCCATAAATTGGACCTCTTTTACAATGTGTGCTCCGTACGTCCAATAATATCATCTTGCGTCGCCTTGGAAAGCACATTGAAGAAAGCAGAGTAGCCTGCAACACGAACAATCAAATCGCGATGTTTTTCAGGATGCTTCTGAGCATCAATCAAGGTTTCCCGAGAAACGACATTGTATTGGATATGATAGCCATGCAGACGGTTAAAGAATGTACGAAGCAAGGCAATAAGTTTCACTTTATCTTCTTCCTTAGACAGGGTCTGAGGATTGACTTTTTGATTGAGCAGAACGCCTCCTACGATTTCATCTGTTGGCAATTTGGAAACAGATTTTAATACAGAGGTCGGGCCGTTCTTGTCCATATTGTGGGATGGAGAGCAGCCTTCAGCGAGCGGTGTTCCAGCATTGCGGCCATCTGGTGTCGCCAAAGTACCGCGACCTTGACCAACATTGGCTGAAATAGAAGATGTTCCTGAGTAGCGGATACCGCCAATTGGACCACGGCCATAGCGGGTATTTGGATATTTAGCGATTTCATCCACATAAATATCGTAAGCATCTGTCACTAGCTTATCTGCGTAATCATCATCATTACCATATTTCGGTGCATCATGAATCAGCATCTCTTGAATTTCTTTACCACGCTCACCTGCATAGTCCGTTTCAAGTGCATGCCAGAGTTCAGCCGGAGTCAGCCTGCCTTCCTCAAAGACCAGCTTTTTGATAGCCGCCAATGAGTCTGATAGATTGGCAATACCAACTTGAAGACCGGAAATATAGTCATAGACAGCTCCGCCCTCTTTCAAATGCTTACCGCGTCCGATACAGTCATCTGTCAAAGCTGAGCAGAGGATATCCGGCACTTCTCTTTCAAGAGACAGGTCAATAGAATTTTCCACGATGACACTCATGCGGGTCAAATGGCGCAAGGTCTTGTCCCAAGCCGTTTGCAGCTCAGCAAAGCTCTTCATATCTTTAAAATGACCGAAGCTTGGTGCAAAGCGCTTGCCAGATGCTGGATCAATTCCATCGTTCATAGTAATCAGGAGTACCTTAGGGAAGTTCATGTAGCTCATGCCTGTACAACGGTAGCCCCATTTACCAGGCACAGCAGTTTCCACACAGCCGATAGCACTGTAATCGTATGCATCTTCTTCCAAAACGCCTTTGGCGATAAAGGACGGAATGATGATTTCATCATTATTGAAAGCCGGCATACCGAAACCAAGCTTCATGACTTCGATACACTCATTCATAAAGCGAGCATCCAAGCCTGCATGATAGCGAACAGTTAGATTAGGCTGAGGAAGATGAGTTTGAGCTACAGATTTCAACACAAGGTAGGAAAGCGGGTTGACTGCATCTCTCTTATCTCTCGTTTGGCCACCGATTGTCACATTTTGATAAAGGGGACTGCCCGCAGATGAGAATGTGTGAGCCTGGCTGCGTACTTTATTAATGGTAATCGTCTTAATCCAGAGATTGGTTAAGCGTTCCACAATACTAGCCTCTGTCTCACGTCCAGCTTCCAAATCTGCCTTGACATAAGGATACATGTACTGGTCAAAGCGTCCATAAGAGAGTGAATGTCCGTTGGACTCAATCTGAAGGATACACTGGATAAACCAAACAGACTGAACAGCTTCAGCAAAGGTTGATGCTGGCTCGTACGGCACTTTAGAACAGATTCTAGCGATTTCTAAGAGCTCTTGACGGCGCTTAGGCTCTGCTTTTTCAGCAAGCTGATTGGCCAAGGCCACAAAACGCTCCGCATAAGCTTTCACAGCATCTACTACGATGAAAATGGAATCATAGAAGTGGTATTTGTCAATACTAGCCGGATCGGTCAAATCCAAGGCTTCCTTAGCTGCACGCGCTTTCTCTTCAAAACCTTTCAGCCCATAGGCCAAGAGTTTTTGATAGTTGACCGCCAAGTGGGCGTCCCCAGAGTTCATCTTTCCTTCCATGCCAAAGAAGCCAGTTTCCATATAAACCTGAACTTCTTCTGGAAGTAGAGCGCCTGCTCGAGCACGGAGGTTATTGTTTTCCCAGAAAGGAGCGATGCCGCGGAGCTGCTCTTTGGTTTCTTCTGTAATGTAGAAGACGTCTCCGTCCCGCTTCTCAAAAAGATCTAGTTCATTGAGTACAAACTCTAAAGTATACTCTGGGAAAATAGGCGCGTCTTTATTAGATGAGGCTTGATTGCCCACAATCACTGTTTCATCTTCAATATAAAGCGTCATATTTTCCAAAATCTCTTTGAGCATGTAAGCACGCTTCAACACATTTGGTTTTTCCTTATGCTTATCATAAGCCTTAGTAGCTAGGACAGCACGCTCTGCATCAATATAGGGCTTTTTATTTAAAACATCTTCCCGATACTTATCCATCCGCTCTGTTAAGCTGCCAAAATAGGCTGTTTTTATTGTTGTTTTTTCTACTTCTTTTACTTGGATCATTTGGCCACAACCTTTCTTATGAAATTTAATTTATTTCTTTCGTAACTATTGTAACATGCAAAATCTTAGAATTCAATCATTTATAGGCGATTACTGAATTAAAGATTTTTTGCACATTTGTGCCATCTGAGCCAAGAAACTTTTGTGTTTTTATCCATCAAAATCAGATTATTCTTCATTTTTCAATTCGTTATTGTAGGCAATCTTATCCTGAAACTTCACAAATGGGAAATAGACAAAGGCAGACATAGCTAGAATGACAATTTGAATGACTGCCCCTTGCCAGCCAGCGACCATAAAGCCAGAAATGATAGCCGGTGTACTCCAAGGCAAAGTCACACCTGCGAATGGCTGCATAAAGCCAACCGCAATCGCCATGTAGACAATCAAAGCAGCCAAAACTGGCACCAAAACAAAAGGTAGGAACATGACCGGATTCATCACAATCGGAAAACCGAAGACAACTGGTTCGTTGACATTAAAGATTGCCGGGAAAGCAGCAACTTTCCCCAGAGCCTTATACTGCTTGGACTTGGCAGCAAAGAGCATGGCCACGACCACTCCGAAAGTAATACCGGAGCCCGACAAGATAAGAAAACTATCCAAAAATTGCTGGGTCACAATATGAGCGCCTTGACCGACAGACAACTTATCTGCAGCAAGCAGGGCCTTATTAGCATCCAGATTTGACAGCAGCAAAGCTGTTACGACACCATTGACAACAGACTGGCCATGGACGCCAAACCACCATAAGAAAGAAATGAAGAAAGCAATACCGATAGCTCCATACAGAGAGCCCGTCAGACCTTGCAAAGGCACCTGAATGACATCGTAGATCATCTCAATAAAGGTACCGCCACCAATCGCTATCTTGGCAATAATGTAAACAAGCATTGACAGCAAGAAAATAACGAAAGCTGGAATCATGGCTTCAAACTGCTTGGCAATCGCTTGAGGAACCTGCTCTGGCATTTTGATGACAATATGCTTTTGAATGAAAATCGTATAGATACTGCCAACTGCCAGACCAATGAGAATGGCTCCAATGATTCCTTGACCGCCAAACCAGACCTTGGCAATCGCATCTCCAATCGCTTCACCCTTTTCTGGTATGTAGGAGGATTTCAAAAGGATAAAGAAGGAAGAAAGAGACAGCACCCCTGCCGGCAGAGGCTCTACACCGCTGTTCTTAGCATAAGAATAGCCAATTGAAAAACAAGAAATCAGCCCCATAATGGCAAAGGTTCCTGAATAAACCTGCATAAACGGTTCTGTCCAGTCTGCCCCAAACACACCAGCAATGGCTTGATTTAGGCCTTCAAACGGCAATTGCCCTACAATCAAGAATAGACTTCCCACAACTGTAAGAGGCAAAATTGCCAACATACCGTCTTTTAAGGCGATAATCCCGCGCATATTGACAAACTTCATAATCGGCGCAATGATTTTTTGAGTATCCACTTTAGACATGACGAAGCTCCTTGATTTTAATGTTTATCCAACAAACTCAAAGCGAGGTTTAGCACTTTTTTACCATCTAGCATACCGTAATCAGCCATCGGAATAACTGCAATCGGAGTATGGCAGCTGTCGCAAATAGCTGTAGATTTGTCTAGTGTATAGGCTACCTGCGGGCCCAATAAAGCGACATCCAGATCCGCTGCATAATCAGCCAACTTAGCCTGAGAGTAGGCTTCAATCTCAGCTTCTACCCCTTTTTCAGCTGCAGCTATCTTCATATTATTGACCAACATCCCTGTTGAAAAACCTGCCGCGCAAAACAAACCAATCTTAACCATCTTTTCATCCTCCTGATGATTCATTTTTTCCCTTGTAATTCTCTTCTCAAGTCAATGATTTCCTTGATAAGGTTAATCTCTGTAATGCTAGTCATCAAATGATCCTGAGAATGAACAAACAGCGCTGTGATCTCTGTTTTCGTTCCTCCAGCTTCCTGAGCTAGGAACTTGGTCTGCAAGTTATGGGCCTCTAACAGCGCCTTATCTGCAAGCTCAATCTGCTCATCGCATTCTGAAAACTTACCATCTTTAGCTAGTGATAAAGCTTGATAAATATGCTGCTTAGCATCACCAGCGTCTAAGATAAGGCCCATGATAATTTGATCTGCTACAATCATTTCCATATGTTACAACCGCTCCTATCTTTATGATTAACAAAAACTTGTTCTTTTGTTTGAAAGTGAATTGTTTTTGTTTGTAACTAGAATGTATCACCTTTATCTCAGTCCGTCAATATATTATAGAACAAATTAGCTT
>CAUVQK010000019.1:0-9415 GCA_963553705.1 uncultured Streptococcus sp. | reverse complement strand
AATATCAAAAAAAGTCTGATTCTATACTCTTTTTTTATTTGCAAATACTGTTCCTTAGACATCTTAATCACTTCCTCGTTTCTTTAGTTATTTTGTAATCTTTAGTTTTACTTGCACGTTCTGATAGTGGAAGTAAATTTGATCATCTAACAGTGGCTCCTCTCGTCCCATAGATGAGCGAGTAAAGATACTTTGATCACTCATTTTCATAGCTATGAGAGCTGTGTCTAAATGAGCTTTCATGTATTTAGTTATGTCTGTATAACTGGCAAGATATGTTTTGTGGGTAACAAAGATGAAATGAAGTCCTACTCTCTGTCCTTCCTCTATTAGGAGAGCAAGCTCATTAGGTTCAATGTTACTTTGCGAAACAAACTGTGAGACATCCGTTATAACAACAAAATGTTCAAAAGTACTACGTTGTTTTCTAGCCATAAGAACCCTTTCCTTCAAGGACTCAAGTGTCGAACGGCAATCCATATCATAGCCTATATAATTACCTACATTATCTGAAAACTGACTGTGTTCCGCAATTGAATCAAAAATGGTAATCATCTCTTTGTTAAACATATGAAGCAATATTCTTATCATATGGTTTGTTACAGCAGTCATAGCAGTATCTTTATCAGATAACACGAGCAGATGTTTAAATTTACTAAACGGCAGACTAACCGTCTGAACTTCTTCAAATTCCACACCAATTGGTAGTTCGTGATTCTCAATGGCTTCCTTAGTGGTCGGTAGATTCATAAATTCATCAATCGTCAACTCCTCTGGTACCATCGGAATGGCACTTGGTCGCTGTCCAGTCCAAGCTTCTTGGAGAGAAGCGACTTCTTGACGCAGGTTGTTGAGGACTTGTGCATCATTGGCACCCGCTACTGGTAAAGCCAGCTGGATAACATCAACCTCGTCACGCTTCATGAGTGCCCGGCCCTTGATGTCTTCCATCGTTTTCGCAAGAGGTGTAGAGCCCACAATCGAGCGGACTTCTCCCACATCATTCTGCGGCAGACTCAGCTGGTGCTTGAAGTTAGCGTAGAACTGTGCCCGAAGGTTGGACTGACGGCCCGCTGTCACCAAGAGGTGAACACCGATGCTGAGACCTTCACGGGAGATCCGCACCAAGAGCTTGAAGAGCTCCGCTTCATAAGCTTCTTCCCTCATAGATTCATAGCTATCAAGTAAGATGACAATAGCCGGCTCTTGCTGACCGCTAGCCTGACGGTAGAGCTCCAAGGTCCCTACTCCGTAGTCCGACAAAAGCTTCTTACGCCGGTTGAGCTCCCGCTCCATGATGCGGACAAACTTGGCAATTTTCTCCGTCTGATCCAAAAGCAGGGTATCGGCCACCTGCGGTAATTGCCCTAGTGGTGCCAGACCATTGGTCCCGAAGTCCATCAGGTAGAGCGTGATATCTTTGGGACTGAACTTGCGAGCCAAGTCCATGGCCGCACTCTGCAGGAAAGTTGTCTTCCCCGTACCAGGACTTCCGTAGAGCAGGATATGCCCATCCTTGGACAGGTTGACAGAGACAGGCTCTTGCTTCTGAGCCTGCGGGATATCTGCCATCCCCAGTAGGACAGAGACAGGCTTCTTCTGCTCCCAGGCTTCCTGCGGCTGGATAGGTTCCAGCTCCTGCAGGGTCATCCGCTCTTTGAGCGGCGGCAGCCATGGCTGTGGTACCGGTGGGATTTGCTGGCTTTCTGTCAGCAATTGGATCTGACTGACAATGGCCTCCAGCTCTGTCGGTACTTCCTTGATATCCTCGGCTAGATCAAGACCTGACAGGTCTTGATTGAGCACTTCGTATTGGCCCAGGTCATTGATCAGGTAGATGGTATGGTCTTCGATTCCCAGCTCGTCTTTATCCGGCTGGTAGTCTGCCCCTGACCAAGCTGACTGGAAGAGTTCATAGACTTCATTATTACCGACCTGCAGATAGGCCCGGCCAGTCTGGGTAATCTCCGCCGCATCTGGCGTCTTAAGCATTTCCATCGAGTCTGTCCGGTCTGCTACTTTGAGCGCCAGCTTAAAGCGGGAGTTGGACCAGATCTGGTCATCTACCACCCCAGATGGCTTCTGCGTGGCGAGGATCAAGTGGACCCCGAGGGAACGCCCGACCCGAGCGATGGAGACTAGCTCCTTGATAAAGTCAGGCTGGTTGACCTTGAGCTCCGCGAACTCATCCGAGATGAGGAAGAGATGGGGCAGGGGTTCAGTTGCTTCCCCGTTCTTAAATTTCTTTTGATATTGATTGATATGATTAACTTCAAACTCTCTGAAGAGCCGCTCCCGGCGATGAATCTCCGCATTGATGGAAGCCAGCGCCCGCATGGATTGGGCCCCGTCCAAGTTGGTGATGGTCCCCAAGAGATGAGGCAGGTTCTTGAAGAGGTTGGCCATTCCCCCACCCTTGTAGTCGATGAGCAGAAAAGCCACATCGTGTGGGTGGAAGTTGACAGCTAGGCTCAGGATATAGGACTGGATGGTCTCTGACTTACCTGATCCCGTTGTTCCGGCAATCAGCCCGTGTGGTCCGTGAGCCTTTTCATGTAGGTTGAGGTAGACCAAGTCTTCTTTCCCCCGCAGGCCGATAGGCACCGCCAAACTCTTATACGGCGCATTCTGTTGCCACTTTTGCAAAACTTGCAGATCCGAGAAGGTCTCTGCCCCGTACATCTCCATAAAGGTCACCGTATCAGGGATTGAGCTCTTGAGATTCTGCAAGTGATTGAGCGGCGCCAAGGTCCGAGCGATTCGCTCCTTGTCATAGCCTTCTGGGAAATGATCCAAGCGGAAGTCAATTTCTCTGAGGATTCCCTCTTCCATGACCAGCTGACCAGTGTTGCGGTCCTTGATATTGACAACCGTCTTGATATTCTCAGACAGAGAGCTCATCACATCCTGCACGAAGATCAGTGAGCAGCCCAGGTCAGTCGGATCTTCTGTGAAGAATTCCATGATGATATGGTCGAGAATCAGCTTTTCATCTGTGACCAAGACCACATAGTGAGGGCTGTAGAGCGTCGTTTCCTGCCGAGTCGCTTCTTCCTTCTGAGTCTTGCGCAGTTTCAGGATTTGGTTGAGACTGTTTAGGACCTGATCGTGCGTCCGTTGATTATAGACAAAGCCACGGACATTCAGCTCTTGTAGAGTCGCATGCGGTAGCCAGCGCAGCCAATCCCATTGGTCGCGCTCCTCCTCTGGCATGATGGTAATCACCTGCACGTCGTGGTAGGAGTGAAAGACCGCCAGCTGCATGACTAAGAGCTGGAGCTGTTCCAAGACTAGATTGCGCGGACCGATATAACCGACCGGCCCATGGCTGAGATTAGCTACAATCGGAAGATCAGGAATTTTCTTATGTCGAGTGTAGAGAGCATAGCCCTCCTCTTCCAACGCATCTTTCTTTCCGCTCCGCTCCTCTTGACCGTAGGTCAGCTTATAGGAGGTCGGCACTTGGCCAAGCCCCAAGCGGTAGTAGAGAAAGTCAAAGTGGAGCGGTGTCTTCTCGTAGATGCGGTGACTGTAGTCTGTCACCAGACTCGTTAATTCGTTAATGTTTGGGAAATGGTAAAGCATGCCATCACGCTGCTCACGTTCCAGCTTGTTCAGTTCAATAGCCTTGTCTTTTAGATAGAGGTGATAAAGATCGATGCGCTCCTTCTTGTCTTCCTTGAACTTCTTGCGGTTTTTGAAAAATCCGCGAACAGAAAAGATGGCACTGGCAATCGACATCGTCACCGTAACGAGGATATAAATCCCCCGCGGCTGAACTAGTGTAATCAATACCGTCACCCCAACCATAAGGAGCGGCGGCACAATCAGTCTCAAGAGCTCATCATTGGGCTTTTGAGGTTCCTTACTTGGCGGAGCAATCTGGATCTTGTCCTCTGAGCTCCGATAGATAATCCGTGGTGAGCGGTGATAGTCTGGATAGTCTGGGTAAAAACCATGGCGAGAAGCGCCCCGCAAGGTCAGGTTAGAACTGACCGTAGCTGGACCAGTCACCCAGATTTCTTCTGGATAGACCTTGAGACAAATACCTTCCAAGCTCAGCTCGTCGCCGGCTTCCAACTGGATTTGGTCTCCCGTCCACTCAACGTGATTGAGATAAACTTGACCTCGCATCTTGGTCAAAAGCCAAGAATCATTTGTTCGCTTCAAGAGCAATTCCAAAGGCGCTTCCAGACTGATGTCAGCCCCCTTCTGGTCGCTGATGAGCAACTCTTTTCTGTCCAGCAGGTCGTAAACGGCCGGTTCTGAATCAGATTGATACAAGGTCAGATTACCCAAGGTCAGGCCGTCAGTTACGACACCCGTATCTTCCCCCATCTGATAAAAGACTTGTCCCTCAGCTAGCTGAAGCTGGATAGGAGTTTCCTGATGGGGCAGGTAAAGCTGAGCCTTCTCACTCGCAGCTAGGAGAACTTTTTTGTCCTCTGTCAGCTGCAGCTCATAGCGCAGATGGTCTGTATAGATGATGATTGTCTTGCTCATACTTACTCCTTCGCGCTACTGCTAGATGACGCTTCACTGCTGGAGGAAGAGCTTGCTCCTGAAGAACCTTCCTCGCCAGAAGCGCTTGAGCTAGAATCACCAGTCAAAAGCTCCTTGCGGCTATCCCAGTATTTCTTATACTCGCCTTCCAAGGACTCAAGCTTAGTCTCCCGATCCTTACCAGACAAACTATCGTCCTCACGCACCTTTTTCATCTCCTGCGTCAAGGCATAGATGATTAGATCTGAGTCATTAATCCGTTTGGCTGTGTCCAAAGCATCTTCAAAATCATTACGTCCAACTTGAATCCAGTAATTGAGATACAAATCATCTGATTTCAGTGTGACATTGTTCAGGATGACCTTGCGCTGATCATCGGAAAATTCCAAACCTTGGATATAAGAATAGGCTAGTTCATATTTCTGTGTATTCGGCAAGCTCTTAGGAGAAATTCCCTCCAGCTCATCGATGACCTTGCTGTAGTCCACTTTGATAAAGGCAGTATCCGCCTGTAACAGCTTTTCCTTGAAAGGATTCTGTATGAAAATCAAATAAATCAAAGGAATGGTCAAAATCACAACAGCTGCTGTCAGCCAGATGGTCGCCAGTTTGAAAATCTTATGCTGGCGCTTGGAGACCAGTGTCTGCTTCTCTGCTTCTTCTGCAGCCTTTTCCTGATAGGATTTTTCCAAAACAGCAACCGCATCTTCCAGACTCTCAGCCTCACGCAGCTCCACTAGGAAATCTGGCAGAGTTTCTAGCTCCAACGAGCCCTTGTAAAGCTCCATAAAGTCCAGATCTGCAAAGAGCGTCACCGCAAAGCACTTGGCCTGCCGCAAAAAGTCCTCCCGAGAAATAGCCTGAGGTGTCATGATGCCGGGAACTCCGCGATAAGCAATCTTAGCCTGCGCATCCTTGGTAATAAAGAGATTGCTAGGATGCAGCAAAAAAGTCACCGGCAATTCCAGTGCCGCTTCTAGGGCAAAAACATTGAGAGCCAGACGAATCCGCTCAGAAATCGTGCGCTTTTCAATCTCTTCCTTGGACAGCCCCAAAGATTCAATCTGATAGGTGAAATAAACACTATCATGGTCGGCCTTAGTCTCCTGCTCCAAGAAAAGCGGATGATGCAG
Organism: uncultured Streptococcus sp.; assembly: GCA_963553705.1. Classification (GTDB taxonomy): domain Bacteria; phylum Bacillota; class Bacilli; order Lactobacillales; family Streptococcaceae; genus Streptococcus. Next base: position 3,779 of record CAUVQK010000019.1, on the reverse strand, counting down.
GTCCAAAAGCAAGAGCTCCCGCAAATCCTGCGTTGCCACATCCGACCGCTTCAGCGTTAGGCTCCAATTCTTGTCATTTTTTTCATAGATAAACTCTTGTTCAGCAAATACAAATTTTTCCTCAGTCACCTTAAATCTCCTCAATCTCTACTAAATCTCCCGTTGTGACTGGATAATCAGCCAAAACCTTGCCCTCATCCAGTATCAACCCCTTGTTAATAATCCGTAGCTGATACTTATGGCGCTTTCCTTCGATATTGAAAATCTGATCAATCTCCCGAATGAAGCGACGGACCTCAATCCGCTTAGGAATACGAATATCCACGTCCTTATCTCGCAAACGGAGGGTTATATTGATATGTCCTTCCATGTTATACTTCTCCCTTACTGATACGATAGCTGACAAAGACAGTCATACTGACCAAGAGTACGGCTGCTACAAAGTAGACTACTCCTGGCAGAAAATCATCCCAGCTACTTTCATCTTCACTTTTTAAACTCGTCTGCAACTTGGACAATTTTTCCGTCCCCGGCTGAAAAAGCTCCTTGGAATGGTAAATATCCGTCGGCCCCTGTATAGCAGAAAACAGTTGTCCCGCTTCTGTGGCCAACTGTTTATTTTGATACTGCTTCATTTCCTGAATTTTTTCCTGATTCTCAGCAACGAAAAGAGACTTGGTGCCTTCCGATTGTGCACCAAAGTTCAGTTCTTGCTCTTTTTCAATCCGCGAATTATCTATCTGCAGACGATTATCCTTAAGCTCATCTGCGGCAACAGCCGTCACCGCAAACGAAATTAGGAGTAGGAATAAAAACAGAATTTTTTTCATACTCTTTTAAACTTCCTCAGTTTTTAATGTTCTAGTCTTGATAAAGATATTAGCTGCAACTAGCAGAGCCAGCAAGACAATCAGACCAAAGATAGCAAAGAAGCCAGCGGTCTTGCCGTCAAAGTAACCTGACAGCATGCCTTCTAGCACAGACAAGGCATTCAAGCTCTTGATAAAGGCTGGGAAGCCAGTCAGACTAGCTGTCGTACCAATAGCATTAGATAGGTAGACAAAGCTGATAATCATGAAGAAGGCTAAGCCCATACCTATCACGCGCAGATGCTTGAGAATCAAATACTGCCCCTGAATCAAGACAAAGCTAGCAACCACAATAAGCAAGACCCAAGACGGAACATATTCCTTGCCAATGTGAAGCTGCATGCTAGAGACAATCCCAATAACTAGCCCAATCGTCAGAGACAGGAAGCCTAGAATGCCGACAGTCGTAATATCTGTATCTTGTAGTTTATTAAGTTTAAAGCGGTCTTTAACCTTGCGCACAATATTTTGCGTTGCAAAGAGATAGGCCGTAAAGAGACTGACAATCTCCAACAAGAGAATCCAAGTAAATGGACGGTAAACATTGACAGTCGCTTTGACAGATGAAGAAGATTGAGCAACTGGATTAGATAGGAAGTCCAGCAATACTTCATTAGGAACACCATTCTCATAGGCATTATTCAGTACCTTGACAAAGGACTCCACAAAGTTGCCATTATCTTCCAATTCCTTATTGAATTGTCCCATCAAGCTCTCAGCATTCGCAGACAGTTTCTCTGTCGTTCCCTGCGCATTTTCCAGCTCACGATTGAAGCTGCTGAAGATCTGGTTGACACTATCAGCTGCCTGCACATTGGTCTGTGAAGAAGACTTAACGCCAGAAGTCGAAGACAGCAAGGATGAGAATTCTGAATTCAGAGATGACAAATCGGTGTCTGTCTTTTTCAATGCATCCGTAGAGGTTTCCCGAGAAGTTGAGATGCCTTTCAATTTCTCTCGTACATCTTTGTAAAGATTGAGCTGTTTATCAATCTCAGTTGCGAGTTCTGAATTGGTCCCTTTGACGTCTTCAATCTTGTTTTTCAAGTTACTAATCGTTTCATCCAAGGTTTCTTTAACCCCTTGACTCTTACCATCGTTACTTTTAGACAAGCTATTTTGATAACTATCTAGATTCGAATTAATAGCATTTATCAAAAGGGTAGATAAAGATTCAGACATATCTTTATTTTTTAACTCATCAAAAGAATTATAAGCTTGAATTAAAGACATAACGTGTTGATAGGCAGAAGAAATCTCCTGTACTTTAGCTCCATATGCCGCTGCCGCTTTTTGTGCATCCTCTACATTCACCGGCGCACTTGCAACCTTAATACCATTCAGAGAAATATCAATTGAGCTGTCAACTGAAGTGGCTGCAGCATCATTAGCTACATTGAACTGCACATTAAAATTAGCGCCTTCAGCTAAATTAATTTCTTGCCCATTGGTTACTGTTTCACCATTGTATGTAATAGCTTTAATTGTTACACCTGTTGGTGGAGTGACCGACAAAGTAGCCTTTCCAACCTGGCTATTAACTGGGCTGGCTGTAGAGCTAGCCGCTTTCTCTGCAGCTGCTGCCAGATTGTCTAACTCAGCACCTCCATTTCCTTGTGGTGTTCCAAATTGCGAAATGGTTGAATAGTCAAGAGCAGGAACAGGCAATCCGAATTTCACCTCTGTTGGTTGAGAAGCTGGCAAAGCTTTTACTGCTTCAGCTATTTGTGCCTTCAAAGAAGCATCGTAGCTTGTTGTAGCATCTCCTAACACTGCGCTAAGAGTAATAGGCTTGCCTTCTTCAACACCATAGTAGGTCCTTAATTTATTATCAACAAAGTCCTTAATCTGTTGTTTATGGACATCTAATTGCCCACGTTCTGCTTTTAAGGCAGCTTCCAACTGCTCTAGTTGCTTGCTGACATTATCAGATTGATTTTGATTTGGCTGATTATTATTATCGTCTGAATCATCACTAGATTGTTTTTTGGCAAGTTCAAGCTGTGCAGTCAATTTTTGTTGCGATTCGCTCAAACTATTATAAAGCGTCTCAGTTTCATTTGCCAAAAGCTGACGATCCATCTCAATCAGCTGGGTCATAAATTCTTCATAACTAGTTTGGTCACTAACTCGCTGTTTGAGAAGACTATCAAAATTCTTGCCATAAGTGGCTTGAGAGTTATCCAAGTCGTCAAAAGCCTTAGCATAAGTTTCCAGAGTCGTCTTCAGAGAATTATTGGCTTCGACAGATGAGGCAGACATACTAACCAACGTTGGGAAGATATTCTTAGACCCAATAGCAGACTCCAACAAGTTTGTTCGATAATTGCCAATATTGGTAATTTGCACCTCTGAACTAGCCTGCACATTTTGCTGGGCTGTATATAGATTGCTCAAGATGCTTGCCATATACATATCAACCAACTGGCTATTCAGATCTGCGATAATATCCTTAGCCAGATTATTAGCTTCATTTTCAATCTGCTGATTTCCAGCAGCATTGACCTTATAAGTAACGATTGTCCGATCTGCGCTGATAGCATTAACATCTAACACCTTCTCTGAAAAGTCACTTGGAATTGTTACGACCAGTTGATATTTGCCATTTTCAAGACCAGTATCCGCAGCTCCACGCGTCACAATATACCAGTTTTGAGAGTCATCTCGTTCCAGATTCTTGACATAGCTAGCACCAAGATTGTACTCTTTCTTGTCAACCTTGACAGCCCGATCCTCATTGACAACCGCAACATTTAGTTTAGTCTTTTGGTCAGTGCGAATCTTGCTGTCCCTAGCAGTGCTTGTATTCTTTTGCACTGCGACATTCAGCGTCACTACTGCAGCCAGCAAGGCGATAACCAAAACAACGTTTCCTATATACTTAAGTAATTTTTTATTTCCCATGGATGT
>CAUVQK010000018.1:0-9426 GCA_963553705.1 uncultured Streptococcus sp. | reverse complement strand
TAATAGATTAGTAAATTAAATTTTAGGAGAGGATTTAATTATGAAAAAGTTGGATATTACAACTATGCCCGACTATAGGAAAGTCGAGGCTGTTGTTCAGTTGTTAGTTAATGGAACCTTAACTAGTTATCGAATTGCGACGGATGCAAACATCAGCAAGATGAGTATCCTGACCTTAACTAAAGGGACCAGCAAAATTAAGAACATTACTTATCAAACTGCGATGGCCTTAATTAATTGGTATGAAGAAAACCATGAAAAATACGGCATCACCATTCATCAAAAGGCCGCAGGATAGTCTAAAACTATGATGTAGCTCAACCCTAACCCAGCTAACCATTTGGATAGCTGGGTTTTTCTATGCCTCTTAATAAGACAAGCCGTGGGCGCAGTCGAATTTAGAGGCATTGATGCAGACTGAGCGCAAGCGAAGTCTACGTTCCGCTAATGTTTTAGCGATTGCCGGCTCGCAGAGTCGAGCAGAGCTTAGATGCATAGATGCAGTTTGATCCTTAGCGAAAACTAGGTTCTGAAAAAACTTAATGATACAAGCCAGAGGCGCCGTCGAACTTAGTAGCAGCGATGCTCACTTTCTTACTTTTTTCTGTCCTTATGGGCAGATTTTTTTGACAGTCCAAGAGTGAACAGTTACCTGTGTAATTCTTGGTCTTTTTGTTACGTTTTCAAGATTTATAATAAATCTATAAAAAGATGAGATTATCCCTATCTTGCGATATAGGGATAATTTTCTTATAATAGATATGAGACAATTTTTATCGTTTCTACGACCATTGTTTATCCTGTTCTGATGTCAGGACAGATTTTAGTAAAAATAAGGAGAATCCAATGTCACAATTATCAGTTAATGCCATTCGCTTTTTAGGGATTGACGCGATTGAAAAGTCTAAGTCAGGTCACCCTGGCGTAGTCATGGGTGCTGCGCCGATGGCTTACGACTTGTTTACTAAACAACTGCGTATTAATCCAGAAGAGCCATACTGGATTAACCGCGATCGCTTCGTCCTATCTGCAGGACATGGCTCTATGCTGCTTTATGCTTTGCTTCATCTGTCTGGTTTTAAAGATGTCAGCATGGACGAAATCAAAAACTTCCGCCAATGGGGTTCTAAGACACCAGGTCACCCAGAGTTTGGTCACACAGCTGGTGTCGATGCCACTACTGGCCCACTGGGGCAGGGTATTTCTACAGCTACTGGATTTGCTCAGGCAGAGCGTTTCTTGGCTGCTAAGTATAACCGTGAAGGCTACCCAATTTTCGACCATTACACTTATGTCATCTGTGGTGATGGTGATTTGATGGAGGGTGTTTCAGCTGAGGCTGCTTCTTACGCTGGTCTGCAAAAGCTGGACAAGTTGGTTGTTCTCTATGATTCAAATGATATCAACCTAGATGGAGAGACCAAGGATTCCTTTACAGAAGATGTTCGTGCCCGCTATGAAGCCTACGGTTGGCATACTGCCTTGGTGGAAGACGGAACAGACCTTGCAGCGATTGATGCAGCTATCAATGAAGCTAAAGCTTCCGGCAAACCATCTTTGATTGAAGTTAAGACCGTTATTGGTTACGGTTCTCCAAACAAGCAAGGAACTAATGCAGTTCACGGTGCGCCTCTGGGGGCAGAAGAAGCGGAAGCTACTCGTAAAGCCTTGGGTTGGGACTATGCGCCATTTGAGATTCCTGAGGAAGTCTATGCAGACTACCGTACAAATGTGGCAGAGCGTGGTGCAACGGCATACGATGCTTGGAAACAGCTGATAGAGGACTACAAGCAAGCCCATCCAGAATTGGCAGCAGAAGTAGCAGCTATCATTGCTGGTCAGGATCCAGTAGAAATCAAACCAGAAGACTTCCCAGCACTTGAAAATGGTTTCTCTCAAGCAACCCGTAATTCTAGTCAGGATGCCCTCAATGCAGCAGCTAAGGTCCTTCCAACTTTCCTCGGCGGTTCTGCTGACTTGGCTCACTCCAATATGACCTACATCAAGGAAGACGGCCTGCAGGATGATGCCCACCGTCTCAACCGCAACATCCAATTTGGTGTGCGCGAGTTTGCTATGGGAACGATTCTCAACGGTATGGCGCTTCATGGTGGTCTTCGCGTTTACGGTGGTACCTTCTTCGTCTTCTCAGACTATGTCAAGGCAGCTGTCCGTTTGTCTGCCCTTCAAGGTTTGCCAGTGACTTATGTCTTCACACATGACTCAATTGCAGTTGGTGAAGACGGCCCAACTCACGAACCGATTGAGCATTTGGCTGGTCTGCGTGCTATTCCAAACCTGACTGTTTTCCGCCCAGCAGATGCGCGTGAAACTCAGGCAGCTTGGTACCTGGCCCTTAAGAGCCAATCGACTCCGACAGCTCTGGTCTTGACCCGTCAAAATCTAACAGTTGAAGAAGGAACAAACTTTGACAAGGTAGCTAAAGGTGCTTATGTGGTCTATGAAACAGGAGCAGATTTCGACACAATCTTGCTGGCTTCTGGTTCTGAGGTTAATTTGGCAGTTGCAGCTGCTAAAGCACTTGCAGCAGAAGGCGCTAAAATCCGCGTGGTCAGCGTGCCATCAACAGAGCTTTTTGATGCTCAAGATGCAGTCTACAAAGAAGAAATTCTGCCCAATGCAGTTCGTCGCCGCGTAGCGATCGAGATGGCAGCTAGCCAGCCTTGGTACAAGTATGTCGGTCTGGACGGCGCAGTTATCGGAATCGACCAGTTCGGTGCATCTGCTCCAGCAGGCAAGGTGCTGGAAGAATACGGCTTTACAGTTGAGCACGTAGCAGAAGTTGTTAAAAATCTTAAATAAAAAGACATAAAATCAGGATGCAGGTCATCCTGATTTTTGCTTTTTTAGAAAATGTCGTTAGATCAGTCATGCTTCCTCCGACTTGAGATGGACTTTACCTGAAAAGTCAGAATCATCTTGTAAAAATAAGGGAAATCTGCTATAGTAGTTCATATATGACATTCGAAGGAGAAAATATATGAATCCAACTATGCTTATTGTCTTTGCGGTTGTACTGATAGGGATGACCTATTTCCAAATGCGTGCCCAAAAGAAACAGGCTCAGCAGCGTATGGAAAGTCTTAACAAGCTGCAAAAGGGTTATGAAGTTATTACCATCGGTGGTTTGTATGGAACGGTAGATGAAGTGGACACAGATAAGAAAACAGTTGTTCTGGATGTGGACGGTGTTTACCTGACCTTTGAGTTGGCTGCTATTAAGACTGTACTGCCATTGACTGAGGGCATTCCTGCTGTTGCTGGCGGTGAAGGAAGCGTTGACGTTCCAGAGGAAGAATCAGCGATTGAAGAGTAAAGAAATAAACAGCTTGCGGGCTGTTTTTTTCTGTGACTCATGTGGCTAGGAGGTGTTTGATTGCAACCTTATCTGCCTCGCAGTTTGGACAAGCTGGTGAGTTTTAACTGAGTTTGGATTCTCTGGTTGACATTCTGTCCTTATTTTATGCCCTCGGGCTTGAAAAAGCGGATGAATTGCCCACATTCCAAGGATTTATGATATAATGAACTGACAAAACTTTAAATAGGATAAAAAGTATGTTTAGTTTTAAGAAAAAAGAAAAGCTGAACGCACCGCTGAATGTTCCAAAACACATTGCTGTCATTATGGACGGCAACGGCCGTTGGGCCAAAAAAAGGATGCAGCCGCGCGTGTTCGGTCATAAGGCTGGCATGGAAACCCTGCAAAAGGTGACGATTGCTGCCAAGGAAATGGGTGTTCAGGTCTTGACTGTCTATGCCTTTTCAACGGAAAATTGGTCTCGTCCGGAAAAGGAAGTTTCCTTTATCATGAATCTGCCAGTTGAATTTTACGACCGCTATGTACCGGAGTTGCACAAGAACAATGTCAAGATTCAGATGATTGGTGATACAGCTAAGCTTCCTAAGGCGACATTTGAAGCTCTGGAAAAGGCAGAAAGCCTGACCAAGCTCAATACAGGCTTGATTCTCAACTTTGCCCTCAATTACGGAGGTCGGTACGAGATTAATCAGGCTGTTAAAGAGATTGCTCAAGATGTTTTGGATGCCAAACTCAGTCCTGGAGACATTACGGAGGATCTCATTGGCAACTACCTCTATACCAGCAACTTGCCTAAGATGCTGCGTGATCCGGATCTGGTGATTCGGACCAGTGGAGAGTTGCGTCTCAGCAATTTTCTGCCTTGGCAGTCAGCCTACAGCGAGCTGTATTTTACGGATATTCTCTGGCCTGACTTTGATGAGAAGGCTTTGAAGGCTGCAATTGCAGAATACAGCCGTCGGAATCGACGCTTTGGCGGTGTTTAAGGGAGAAAGTAAAAGAGTATGAGTAAAAATTTACAAAAACGTCTAATCTTTGGAGGAATCGCTCTTGCCATTTTTATTCCTCTGGTATTGACAGGAGGCGTCATCTTTCAGATTTTTGTGGGACTGCTGGCCATGCTAGCGGTGCATGAATTTCTCCAAATGAAAGGCCTGCCGACAGCGACCATCGAAGGCGTCTTAGCCATGCTGGCAGCCTTTGTCCTAACCCTGCCTCTGGAGAACTATCTGAAGTTTCTGCCAGTGGATGGCAATGTTGTGGCCTATGGCTTGGTCGTCTTCCTTCTGCTGATCTCGACTGTCCTAGGTTCCAACTACACTTTTGAAGATGCAGCCTATCCGATTGCAGCTAGTTTTTATGTCGGTCTTGGTTTTAATGCCTTGATTGATGCCCGCTTGATGAATATTGACAAGGTCCTGCTAGCTCTCTTTATCGTCTGGGCTACTGACAGCGGAGCTTATCTGGTCGGGGTGCGTTTCGGTAAAAGAAAGCTGGCGCCGAGAGTTTCTCCTAATAAGACTATTGAAGGCAGCCTAGGCGGCATTCTATCAGCCGTTCTAGTGACTGGGATCTTTATGTTGGTTCGACCGCAAGTATACGCACCTTATAATGCCCTTGTCTTTTTGATTTTGGCAGTGCTCTTTAGTATTGCCGGCCAGTTGGGTGATTTGGTCGAAAGCTCAGTCAAGCGTCATTTCGGGGTCAAGGATTCTGGGAAATTCATTCCTGGTCACGGTGGTGTCTTGGATCGCTTTGACAGCCTTCTCTTCGTCTTTCCGCTCATGCATTTCTTTGGCTTGTTCTAAGACAGCCGTGCATGGCTGAAAGCAAGGGATGGCAAGCTTGTCAAAAGAAAACGATTTGAGATAAAACTAGGATTTGGAGCTCAAAATTTTGAGTTGAGCTTCTGTCCTATTTCCAAAAGTGTCAGCTATGCAGGGGCGGGAAGCTCGGTATTTGGCCGTTTTCTGCTCCTTCTTTGATTTAAAAGCAAAAACAAGATTTCTAGGAAAGGTAAAATATAGAAGTCCATGCAGTTTATAACGTTTATTATTATTTTTGGGATCATTGTGGTGGTCCATGAGTTCGGACACTTCTACTTTGCGAAGAAGTCCGGCATTTTGGTCAGAGAGTTCGCTATCGGTATGGGGCCCAAGATTTTTTCCCATATTGGTAAGGACGGGACGGCCTATACGATTCGGATTTTACCCTTGGGGGGCTATGTGCGCATGGCCGGCTGGGGGGAAGACTCCACTGACATTAAGGTGGGAACACCGGCTAGTCTGACCTTGGATGCAGAGGGCAAGGTGATTCGCATCAATCTCTCTGGCAAAAAGGTTGACCAGACAGCTCTGCCCATGAATGTGACCGGCTTTGACTTTGAGGAAAAGCTGGAAATCACTGGTCTTGTTCTTGATGAGTTCAAGACTTATGCAGTAGATCATGATGCAACGATTGTTGAAGAAGACGGTACTGAGGTGCGGATTGCACCGCTGGATGTTCAGTATCAGAATGCTAGTATCTGGGGCCGTCTTATCACCAACTTTGCCGGACCTATGAATAACTTTATCCTGAGTGTTCTGGTATTTATGCTGCTGGCCTTTGTGCAGGGTGGCGTGCGCGATGAGAATAGCAACCATTTTCAAGTCATGGATGGCAGTGCCATAGCAGCTGCTGGGGTTCAAAATAACGACCAAATCCTTAAGATTAATGACTATAAGATTAGCAACTGGGCGGATCTAACCAGCGCTCTGGCGAAAATCACAGGCAAGAGCAAGGAAGCGCCGACCTTGTCTGTTACCTACAAACACGGCAGCGAAACGAAAGAGATTACCGTACAGCCTAAAAAAGACGGCAATCGTTATCTGCTAGGGGTATCTCCAACGGTCAAGACAGGCTTTTGGGACAAGGTAGTTGGCGGTTTTACTGCAGCTTGGTCTACTACGGTGCGCATTTTGTCAGCTCTGAAAGATATCATCTTCAATTTCAATATCAATAAGCTAGGCGGTCCGGTCGCTATTTACAATTTCAGCAGTCAGGCTGCAGAGCAAGGTTTGCCAGCAGTACTCAGTCTTTTGGCCATGCTGTCACTCAATATCGGTATTTTCAATCTGATTCCTATTCCAGCCTTGGACGGCGGAAAGATTGTCCTCAATATTCTGGAAGCTATTCGCAGAAAACCGCTGAAAAGAGAAACAGAGACCTATATCACTCTGTCAGGAGTTGCGATTATGGTTATTCTGATGATTGCCGTTACCTGGAACGATATTATGAAATTATTCTTCTAGGAAACTAAAGTTCTTAGAACTATGAAAAAGAAATTATTCAATGAAAGTCAAGGAGTTTTGTTTTTATGAAACAAAGTAAAATGTTAATTCCAACTCTGCGTGAGATGCCTAGTGATGCTCAAGTTATCAGCCACGCTCTCATGCTACGGGCTGGCTATGTCCGTCAGGTTTCAGCCGGAGTTTATTCTTATCTGCCGCTGGCCAATCGTGTGATTGAAAAAGCAAAAAAAATCATGCGAGAAGAGTTTGACAAGATTGGTGCAGTAGAGATGCTGGCACCAGCCCTGCTCAGTGCAGACCTCTGGCGCGAGTCTGGCCGTTATGAGACCTATGGTGAAGACCTCTACAAACTGAAAAATCGTGAGAAATCTGACTTTATCTTAGGGCCAACTCATGAGGAAACCTTTACGGCTATCGTCCGTGATTCGGTTAAATCCTACAAACAGCTGCCGCTCAATCTCTATCAGATTCAGCCTAAATACCGCGATGAAAAACGTCCCCGTAACGGACTCTTGCGGACGCGTGAGTTTATCATGAAAGATGCCTACAGTTTCCACGCTAACTATGACAGCTTGGATGTAGCTTATGATGAATACAAGTCTGCCTATGAGAAAATCTTTACCCGCAGCGAGCTTGATTTCAAAGCCATTATCGGTGATGGTGGTGCCATGGGGGGCAAGGACAGTCAGGAATTCATGGCCATTACGCCAGACCGGACGGATTTGAATCGCTGGGTGGTTTTGGACAAGTCTGTAGCCAGCTTTGATGAAATTCCTGAAGATGTTCAGGAAGCTATTCGGACAGAATTGACCAGCTGGATGGTATCTGGTGAGGATACCATTGCCTACTCCAGTGAGTCCAGCTATGCTGCCAACCTTGAAATGGCGACAGATGAATACAAGCCTGCAGGACGTGTCGTGACTGAGGAAGAAGTAGCCCGCGTTTCAACGCCTGACTGCAAGACTATTGACGAAGTTGCTGCCTTCCTTGGGCTGGATGAAAGCCAGACAATCAAGACCTTGGTTTACATGGCTGACGAAGCTCCTGTCGTAGCACTTTTGGTCGGCAATGACCAGCTTAATGAAGTCAAGCTGAAAAATCATTTGGCAGCGGATTTCTTTGATGTGGCGAGTGAAGATCAAGTCCGTCAGCTCCTAGGAGCAGGATTTGGCTCACTAGGGCCAGTCAATCTGCCAGAAGGCGTGAGAATCATCGCTGACCGCAAGGTGCAAGACCTAGCTAACGCTGTGGTTGGCGCTAACGAAGATGGTTACCATCTGACCGGTGTCAATCCAGGCCGTGACTTTACCGCTGAGTATGTGGATATCCGTGAGGTTCGTGAGGGTGAAATTTCGCCGGACGGCCAAGGTATCCTTAAGTTCGCTCGTGGTATTGAGATCGGGCACATCTTTAAGCTAGGAACTCGCTACTCTAACAGTATGAACGCCAATGTCTTGGACGAAAATGGACGAGCAGTACCGATGATTATGGGGTGCTATGGTATCGGTGTCAGCCGTCTCCTGTCCGCTGTTATGGAGCAGCATGCCCGTCTCTTTGTCAATAAAACTCCTAAGGGAGAATTCCGCTATGCTTGGGGCATTAACTTCCCGAAAGAGCTGGCACCATTTGATGTGCACTTGATTCCGGTCAATGTCAAGGACGAGGAAGCCTTGGCGCTAACTGACCAAATCGAGGCTAACTTGCTAAGTGCTGGTTATGAGGTCTTGGTGGATGATCGTAATGAGCGAGCTGGTGTTAAGTTCAGTGACAGCGATTTGATTGGTCTCCCAATCCGTGTGACAGTCGGTAAGAAAGCTGCAGAAGGCATTGTCGAAGTCAAGATCAAAGCTACTGGCGATACCATTGAAGTCCACGCTGATAATTTGCTAGAAACCTTGTCTATTTTGACAAAATAAACTAAACTGCCAGTTTTGTCTGGCAGTTTTCTTTTGCTTATTGGAGGTGAAAATGCTATAGTAGGAAAAAATAGATTGGAGGACCGAATGATGGGATTATTCAGCGGTTTATTAGGCAATGCCTCTCAGAAAGATATTGAAAAAACGGAAAGACAATTAGAGGATATTCTGACATCAACAGAGAATGTGGAACTGGCTTTTAGCCTCATTCGCGACTTGATTGTCTTTACAGATAAGCGGTTAATCTTGGTTGACAAGCAGGGAATGACTGGCAAAAAGACTTCCTATAAGTCCTTTCCTTATCGCTCTATCAGTCGCTTCTCAGTAGAAACAGCCGGCCATTTCGACTTAGATGCCGAGCTGAAAATCTGGGTTTCCAGCGCTCAAGAGCCAGCAGAAGTCCTGCAATTTACCAGCGATCGCAGCGTCATAGCCATTCAAAAGGCCCTGGCAGAAGCGGTCTTAAGATAGACAGAAAAAGCCTTCTGAGTATTAACTGTAAAGTTAAATCACTCAGAAAGCTTTTTTATTCTTCTTTGAAACCTTGTTTTCTTAAAGCCTCAAAAAATACCTCTGGTTTTTCTTCTAATTTTTCAAACATATCATTCTCTTTATTTTTAAGCCCCATAGCGGTATTTATTTCATCTTTATTCACCTTACTTAGATCGAAGGTGACACTTTGTGCGACAAATTCTCTATCATCAGAAATCCTTACAGCCAGTTTAATTCCCTTCAATTTGCTAATTCTTGCTATAAGCGGATCCTTTTGATTTTTAGCTTGATAGATGTCAGTTAATTCTTTGTGACTTTTATTCCTTTCTTCTTTAGGGATTTCTTTTTCTGTTATAAAATCAAAGTCTGTGACCTTGTCTTTAGTATA
>CAUVQK010000017.1:0-9553 GCA_963553705.1 uncultured Streptococcus sp. | reverse complement strand
CCGTTCGCACTGTTTCTACATCTTTCCCACTAACTCTGTCAAACTACCGTCTTTTTTCATCTTTAGAAGCAAATAGAGGATAGCCATCAAGAGAATGAGCGAGCTGAAAATAGAAGCTTCAGAGCCGAAAGCTCCACCAGTTAGCCAGCTCGAATCCATCTTAGGAATAAAGTTCAATACTGCCGCATCAACACCAGTACCACTAACGCTGAAACCGTAGATATTGCCTTGGCTAAAGTTCCAAGCAGCATGAAGTCCTATAATCCCCCAGACATTGTCCGTCCAGAGTAGATAAAGACTTGCAAAGAGGCCAAATAAGGCAATGTTAAGAATGGGAAGAATACCAATATCTGGATTGCCTAGGTGCAAGAAGGCAAAGAGCAGGCTTGAAGTCAGCAAACCGATGGGGAGATTGGTCTTTTTGACAGCAACTGGCAACAGCCAGGCCCTTGTCACTAGCTCTTCTGCTCCACCCTGAATCATCCAAAGCGGAAGCAAAATCAAGATATAGAGAAAAGGTTCCAGTGTCAGCTGTCCCCATTCGAAAGAGCCAGCTCCGCTCAACAGCATAAGCAGAGCGACTAGACTAAAGAGGAGAAAACCTGCTGCCAATCCTTTGACTAGCTCCACCAAGCTTCCTTTTTTAACAAAGCCCAGAGTCGCGAGCGGTCGTCCTTCAGCCCAGCGCACCCAAAGAAAGAGAGCCATTATCATAAATACAAAGCCGAATAAGAGAAAAGGCAAGACAAAATTGAAGAAGATTTCAAAGAATCCGCCTTGACCTAAGAAACCTAGCATAAGACTGAGGACAGCAGAAATCGGCTCCAAAGCCCAATAAGCTAACTGCTGTCCTCCCTGCACAAAAATAACAGCCAGTAAAAGAGACAAAATATAAGGAGGAACAAAGCGAGCTTGATTGACTCCGTCCAAGATGCGTGATTTTTCCATAAGAACCTCATTCTATCCTTGCTTTCATTTATTTCCAGTATAGCAGACTTTGCTTTAAGTACAAAGAAAAGTTGCGGCTATTTTTGCGAGAAATTCAGAGTTCATATGTCAGAAAACCTAACATAAAAACAGGAGAAATTTGCCTAATCAGTGTTTTTTTGCTATAATGCTAGAATGCTAAAAAGGAGGAAGAAAATGAAGAAAAAATTCTTAGCAGTCTTGCTAACATTATTTCCATTTTTTGCGTTAGGGGCGACAGCCCAGGCAGATACGGTCAAAATCGTATCCGATACTGCTTACGCACCATTTGAATTTAAAGATTCTGATCAGACTTACAAGGGGATTGACGTTGATATCATCAACAAGGTCGCAGAAATCAAGGGCTGGGACATTGACATGAGCTTCCCAGGCTTCGATGCAGCTGTCAATGCCGTCCAAGCTGGTCAAGCAGACGCCATCATGGCTGGTATGACTAAAACCAGCGAGCGTGAAAAAGTCTTTACCATGTCTGATACTTACTACGACACTAAGGTCGTTATCGCGACGACCAAGGCAAACACCATCAGCAAATATGAACAACTGAAAGGAAAGAAAGTCGGTGTCAAAACCGGAACAGCTGCCCAGCGTTTCCTTGAGAAGAACAAGGATAAGTACGGCTTCACTCTCAAAACCTTTGACACGGGTGACTTGATGTATAACAGCCTTTCTGCTGGTGATGTCGATGCAGTGATGGATGATCAGCCGGTCATTGAGTACGCCATTAATCAAGGCCAAAACCTAAAAATTTCTATGAAGGGTGAGGCTGTTGGAAGCTTTGCTTTCGGTGTCAAAAAAGGCAGCAAGCATGAGCACTTAGTTACTGAGTTTAACGAAGCTTTGGCTCAGATGAAGGAAGACGGCAGTCTGGATGAAATCATCAATAAATGGACGGCTTCTAAAGGTAGCTCTGACTCCGCCGTTCCAGAGACTTCTACTCCTGCCGGTCAAAAAGCTAGTCCGACAAAAGACAAATACATCATTGCCAGCGACTCATCTTTTGCTCCTTTTGTCTTCCAAGATGACAGCAACCAATACACTGGGATTGACATGGAGCTGATTAAGGCTATTGCCAAAGACCAAGGCTTTACTGTGGAAGTAACCAACCCTGGCTTTGATGCAGCTATTAATAGCGTTCAGACCGGTCAGGCTGACGGAATTATCGCCGGTATGTCTGTCACAGATGCCCGCAAGAAAACTTTTGACTATTCCGATCCTTACTACACAGCCAACTCTATCTTGGCAGTCAAGGACAGCAGCAATATCAAGTCCTACGAGGAACTCAAGGGCAAGACAGTCGGTGTCAAAACCGGTACCGCTTCTCAGACTTTCCTTGAGGAAAACAAGAACAAGTATGGCTACTCTATCAAAACTTTCTCAGATGCAGCTTCTATGTACGACAGCCTTAATACTGGCTCTGTCGCAGCTGTGATGGATGATGAGCCCGTTGTCAAATACGCTATCAAACAAGGTAAGAAGCTTAAAACACCTATCGAAGGCACACCAAGCGGCAAAGTCGCTTTCGCAGTCAAAAAAGGCAGCAATCCTGAGCTGATTGAGATGTTTAACAATGGACTGGCCAACCTCAAAGAAAGTGGCAAGTACCAAGAGATTTTAGACAAGTATCTGGCTAGCGAGGAAAAGGAATCAACTGTAGATGAGTCAACTATTTGGGGCTTGCTGCAAAATAATTACCAAGAACTTCTTAAAGGTCTGGGAGTGACGATTGCCTTGGCTCTGATTTCATTTGCGATTGCTATGGTCATCGGGATTATCTTTGGTATGTTCAGCGTCAGCCCTTATAAACCGCTGCGCTGGATTGCAGAAATCTTTGTCGATGTCATTCGTGGTATTCCACTGATGATTGTGGCAGCCTTTATCTTCTGGGGTATTCCTAACCTAATCGAATCCATGACTGGTCAACAAAGCCCAATCAATGCTTTCGTTGCAGGAACCATTGCTCTCTCTCTCAATGCCGGCGCCTATATCGCAGAAATTGTCCGCGGGGGTATCCAGGCCGTTCCTGTTGGACAGATGGAAGCCAGCCGCAGCTTGGGGATTTCCTACTCAAAGACCATGCGGAAGATTATCCTGCCACAGGCAACCAAGATTATGCTGCCAAACTTTGTCAATCAGTTTGTCATCGCACTCAAGGATACAACGATTGTTTCAGCTATTGGACTGGCCGAACTCTTCAAAACGGGTAAGGACATCATCGCCCGCAACTATCAGAGTTTCCGGATGTATGCTATCCTAGCCGTGCTCTATCTCATCATTATCACGCTCTTGACCCGCTTGGCAAAACGCTTAGAAAAGAGGATTAAGTAATGGCAAAATTAAAAATCGATGTGAACGATCTTCATAAATACTACGGGGAAAACGAAGTCCTAAAGGGGATTACTGCTAAATTCTACGAGGGCGATGTGGTCTGCATCATCGGTCCTTCCGGTTCTGGTAAGTCAACCTTTCTACGCAGTCTCAACCTGCTAGAGGAAGTGACCAGCGGAACCATCACGGTTGATGGCTTTGATCTGACAGACAAGAAGACTGACGTGGATCTGGTCCGAGAAAATATCGGTATGGTCTTCCAGCACTTCAACCTTTTCCCGCACATGACCGTTCTGGAAAATATCACCTTTGCTCCTGTTGAGCACAAGCGCTTGACTCAATCCGAAGCAGATAAGCTGGGGATGGAGCTCTTGGAAAAGGTCGGCCTAGCTGATAAGGCTGATGCCAGTCCTGACAGCCTGTCCGGCGGTCAAAAGCAGCGGGTAGCTATTGCCCGCGGTCTGGCCATGAATCCAGATATCATGCTCTTTGACGAGCCTACTTCTGCCCTTGACCCTGAAATGGTCGGCGACGTTCTCAACGTTATGAAGGATCTGGCCCAGCAAGGTATGACCATGCTGATTGTGACCCATGAGATGGGCTTTGCCCGTCAGGTAGCCAACCGCGTTATCTTTACCGCTGATGGGGAATTCCTAGAAGACGGAAAGCCTGACCAAATCTTCGACAATCCGCAGCATCCACGTCTTAAAGACTTCTTGGACAAGGTACTGAATGTATAAAACCAAACGAAGAGCCAGCTTATATGCCGGCTCTTTTCTTGTTTCAAAAATTTTTAAACTACATCACCCACCATTGGTAAAGCGACCAGTAAAGGATATTAGATACTATGGCAAGGGCGGATAAACTAGTCAGAGCCGTCAACAAGCGGCGACCTTTTCCGAGACCCTTTCGAGCCTTGCTAAAGAGCGGATAGACTGCACAGCCTGCTAAGAATAAGCCTAGACCTGCAAAGACTATATAACGCCACTGAGAGATGATACTGAGATCCGTAGCGTTGGAGCTAAGCAGGAGCAACAGTAAATTGCAAGCTACGGTCACTACTCCTGCAGTTGTTAAAATGTGCCACCATTTCCAAGCTCGATTTTGCTTGCTTTTCACCTTGCCAAAGGCCAGTCGATAAAGGACCAGCGCAAGCCGCACAAGTAGATTGACCAAAGCATAAACAAGACTAAGAGCAGCCAAAGCAATCAACCCAAACTTAGTCCATATTTCCCAGTCAGGAACTCTCTCAAAATCACTGACCGGAGTAGCGATTCGCGTTTTGCCATTTCCACTTTTATAAATAGTCCAAAACGAACGATCCATTCGCTCCGAGGACGGCTTCTTCATATGAAGCATATTACCTGGAAAGAGCTGATATAAAGAGAGCGGACCTTGGTTAAAATTCCGAAGAATTTGATAATAGCCTGGTTCGAACTCTTTCTGAGTTTCTGCACTGGCTGTCGGACGTTTTCCGAAAATCAATTCTGGCATGCTATCATTATAAATTTCTTCCAAGCCTTGATTGGTCATGATTACCTGCCCGATACCATTCTTCAGATCCAGCAGAAGAAAGCTAGAAAAACCACTTGTATTACCGCCGTGTCCTAGCACTGTAACTCCAAATTCACTAGCCCAGAAGCCATGAGCATTACGAATGATGTCTGTACCAGGATAATAGGACGTGACGGTATATAGCTTTTCCCAAGTCTCCAACCTAGAAAAAAGAGTTTTGCGACTTAGCAGGGCCTGAGCAAATTTTTGTAAATCACTCAATGTTCCTGTTGCCCGACCGACTGGATACAAGCCAACTTCATAAAGAGCATCGCCTAACAGGCTGCCATCTGCCGCATATCCTTTTACTTCCTTGCGCTTGGCTTGAACATAAGCATTGTCGGACAAGTCTTGAGCTATGGCTGTTCTCTCCATTCCAAGAGGCTGGAAGATATGCTTATGAGCATAATCAACAAAGGATTGCCTCGAAATTCGCTCCACAATATAGGCAGCCAATCCAGTACTGTAGTTGGAATAAGCTGTCGTTGTACCTGGCTCAAAGGACTGAATCGGCTGATATTTGAGCAGCAAGTCCTCTAAACTCTTGTCCCCTTGCATATAGAGAGGGGCTTCGTCAAAGCCAGACTGATGGTTCATCAGATTCAACATAGTGATGGGCTTGTCGTAGCGGAGATTTCTGAGAAAGCCCTCTGGCAAATAGGTGCGAATATCTTCTTCTAGGTTAATCTTGCCCTCTTCCCAGAGCTGCATGACAGAGACCCAGACAGTTAGTTTGGTCACGGACCCCCATTCAAAGACACTATTGTCATCCGTTTGGAGTCCTTTTTCTTTATCCATAAAGCCAAAATTTCCTTGATAGATAGTGCTTTCTTTGTCAAATACCGCCGTTGCCATGCCGGCTGTTGTCTTTTCGTGCTCTTTGACATAGTCTTGGATTTTTTGACCAATTTTGTCTCGTTCCGTACCAGACGGCAACTTCTGCTCTTCAGCTAGCGCAGTGGCTGGGCGAAAAAGCCCCAATGTTAAAATAGTTAAAAGTGTGAGAATAAATGTTTTTTTCATGCGATTCTCCTTTGCAGAATTATGCAGACAAAGCCCACCTTCCCAAAGGAAGACAGGCAACTTATCACATCACCCACCATTGGTAAAGTGACCAGTAGAGAATATTGGCTACTATAGTCAGGGCGGACAGACTAGTCAGAGCCGTCAAGAAGAGGCGGCCTTTTCCGAGTCCCTTTCGAGCCTTGCTAAAGAGCGGATAAACCGCACATCCTGCTAAAAGTAGGCCTAGTCCTGCAAAGACCATATAGCGCCAAGATTGAACAATTGAGTAATCCTGATTCATGGCAGCCAGTAAAAGCAGAATGAGATTGCCAGCAAACAGCAGCATCCCTAGAGAAGTCAGGCAATTCCAAACCTTCCAAGAGCGAGGTACCGAACTTTTTGCTTTACGCAGAATGAGACGGAAACTGCCAATCAGAAAACTAATCAAGATATTTCCCAGAGCAAACACGAGTGCCAGACCTCCGAGAAACACGACTAGATAATGCCTAAAGAGAACTGAATCGGAAATCCTTTCTGCATTAAGGACACCGAATTCGAGGCGGTCAGCACCTTGACTTCGGTCAATAGTCCAGAAAGTGCTCAGCAGATCCGGCTGATCTGAGACTTTGTTGATCTTTTGGATGGCCCCAGGGATCATGAGCATGAAGGACAGTGGCCCCCTATTATAGCTTCTCAAATAGTGGTAAGAGCCAGGCTTGAATTGCTTTTTAGTAGCTTCGCTGACAGTCTGCATCTTGCCAAATATCAGCTCCGGCATTTGAACATTGTAAACTTGTTCATATAGTTGGTTGGTTAAGATGACTTGGCCGATGCCATTTTTCAGATCCAAGTAAAGATAGCTAGAAAAGCCATCAGCATTACCACTGTGTCCCAGCAAGGTAACACCGTAGTGACTGGCCCAAAAGCCATGAGCATTACGAACAATATCCGTACCAGGGTGGGTAGAGGTTGTTGAGTAAAGCTCGGTCCAAGTTTCTGGATGATGAAAGAGCGTCTTACGTTCCAGCAAGGCCTGGGCGAATTTCTGCAGGTCTCCTAGAGTCCCCACAGCCCCTCCGACTGGGTACATCCAGAGCTTAAATGGTGTATCTGCCAAGAGCTTACCTTGGTCATCATAGCCCTTATCCTCCTTGCGCTTTTCCTGTACATAAGCGTTGTCCGATAAGTCAGGCAAGATAGCAGTCCGATCCATGTCCAGCGGCTCAAAAACATGCTCATGGACATAGTCTGCATACTTCTGCCCAGATATCCGCTCCACGATATAAGAGGCCAAAGCCGTGCTGAAGTTAGAGTATGATGTCGTCGTACCCGGCTCAAAGGACTGAATAGGCTGGTAATCACGGAACTGCTCTTCCAAGTCGCTCTTGTCTCCCTTTTTGTAGAGTGGCATTTCATCAAAGCCAGCCTGATGGTTCATCAGATCCAGCATGGTGATAGGCTTATCATAGCGAAGATTGCGGAGAAAGCCTTCTGGCAGATAAGTTTTGATGTCTGCTTCTAGGTCGATTTTGCCCTCTTCCCAGAGCTGCATGACCGATACCCAGACCGTCAGTTTAGTGATTGAAGCCCATTCAAAAACACTGTCATCGTCAACTTTGACTTTGTTTTCCTTATCCACATAGCCAAAGTTTCCCTTGTAGATGGTTCCGTTTTTATCAAAGACTGCTGTTGCCATACCGGCTGTTGTCTTTTCGTGCTCTTTGACAAAGTCTTGGATTTTCTGACCGATTTGGCTACGGTCCGTGCCTGACGGCAGCTTCTGCGAGTCAGCTAAAGCAGCGCTTGGCCGGAAGATTCCTAGCGTCAAAATGGTTAAAAGAATGATTAGAATAGATTTTTTCATGAGAGACTCCTTTGTACAATGGAGCTGCGCTTATTACAGACCCCACCACTGATAAAGTGACCAGTAGAGAATATTGACAACGATAGCTAGAGCTGACAAACTAGTCAAGACAGTCAGGTAGAGTCGGCTTTTGCTCAATCCTTTTCTTGCTTTTGTCAGAAGCGGGAAGACCGCACAGCCAGCCAGAATCAATCCCAGACCAGCAAAGACGATGTAGCGCCAGCTAGCTAGAAAGCTCAGATCGTCGGTAGCAAATGTGTTGAAGAGGAGGAGGAAGTTTATAGCCACACCTACTCCAGCTAAAGAAGTTAGGTAAGTCCAGATACGAAGAGGTTTTGGTGTTTTAGATTGACCTTTTTTGAAGACCAAGCGGAAGAGATCCAGTCCACCCCGTGCCAAAAAGAGAATGATACTGAAAACAATTCCGACTGCCGCTGAAATAAGCAAGGACCAGTCTTTCAGAATCTCGCTATCCTTGACTCTGAAGTTATCGCCATAGGAAGCTGTTACCTTAGTCTCGTCTCCACTACCGCTGACTACTGAAAAATTCTGACTCAAAAGCGGATTGTCCTTGGATTTCTCAACAAACTGAGTGTAAAGCAAGATTCTGGAGATAGACATAGGACCACTGGCAAAGGAGCGAGCAGATCGGTAATTGCCAGACTGGAATTTGTCAAAGGTGGCTGAGTCCGTCTTTTTCTTAGGTCCAAAAACCAAGGCTGGCATTTCATAGTTATAAACCAACTCATGATCTTGATTCGTCATAACGGTCATACCTATACCATTTTTCAAGTCCAGCAAAATATAAGATGAGTAGCCAGTCGAGTTTCCTCCATGGCCAACAAGCGTCGTGCCGTACTCCCGTGTCCAAAAACCGTGCATATTGAGCGGCATATCCGTTCCTGGATAATTCGAGGTTGCTGTGTAGAGAGTTGTCCAAGTCTCAGCATGCTTGAAAAGCTTTTCTTTCTTCAAAAGCGCTTGGGCAAACTTCTGGAAGTCAGTCAAAGTGGAAACGGCATTCCCCGCTGGGTAAAGCCCAAGATGGAAATAGCTAGTGCCCATAGATGTCTGACCGTCCGCCCGATAAGAGATCTGCTCCATCCGCTTCTGGTAAATCTTTGGATTTTCCTTAAAGTCGGCTGATAGAGCAGTGTCTTTCATCCCTAGTGGTTGAAAGATATGCTCATGGACATAGGCCGAGAAGTCCTGACCGGAGATTCTCTCAACGATATAGGCTGCCAGACTAGCTGAAAAGTTCGAGTAGGCTGTCATGGTGCCTGGTTCGTAAGACTGTTCTGGCTGATTAACTGCCAGAATCTCCTCAATAGACAAGCCCTTATCTTCCTTGTAGGCATGGGTAGACTCACCAAAGCCGGCCTGATGATTCATGAGGTCTGTCATAGTGACGGGCTTGTCGTAGCGTAAAGTCTTCATAAATCCCTCTGGCAGATAGGTGCGAATGTCTTCGTCAAGGTCAATCTTGCCCTCTTCCCAGAGCTGCATAACGGAGACCCAGATAGCTAGTTTCCCTACTGACCCCCATTCAAAGACGCTGTTGTCGTCGGCTTTAATGCCTTTTTCCTTGTTCATATAGCCAAAATTTCCTTTGTAGATGGTGCCATCCTTATCAAAGACCGTCGTCGCCAAACCAGCCGTTGTTTTTTCATGTTCCTTGACAAAGTCTTGGATTTTCTGACCGATTTGGCTGCGCTCCGTGCCAGACGGCAGCTTCTGATCCTCAGCCAAGGCGGTAACTGGCCGGAAGAGTCCTAGAGTTATAATCGTTAGAAGCGTTAGAATAAATGATTTTTTCAT
>CAUVQK010000016.1:0-9601 GCA_963553705.1 uncultured Streptococcus sp. | reverse complement strand
TTTAACCTTCTGATAAAACCTTATCTAATTTTTCCTGCAGGGCTGCTAATTCCCAACCTTCGATTTCTTTTAGCTTATGATTGGTCACTGCCAGCCCCTCATATTTGAGTCCGCAGTTCCGGCAAAAGCGGCTCATGACGTAGTCCAGCATTTCAATTTCTTTGCTGGGCTGAGAACCTTGCAAGAGCAAGAATACCTTTTTGCCCTTAAGTGCTTCTTGCGGCTCATGCACATCAGCTACTCGGTCCAACAGAGTTTTTAGCAAACCCGAAAAAGACCAACAATAAATAGGACTGGTAAACACCAGTACATCGGCTTGGCTCAGCTACTCATAGACTTGAAAGAACTGATCGTTTTCTGCTGACTGGCCATATTGCTCGATGTGGTAGTCCACTAGTTGAAGAACCTCATAATCTCTATCTCGCAGAAAAAAGTGCCCCAACTTAAAACTATTACCATTCCTATTCGGGCTGGCGTTTACCAAATAAATCATATCTTCTCTTCTCCTCTGTTCTTTTTCCAATTATATCAAAAAATAGGGCAGCAAACAATGCTAGCTCCTGCTATTTATTCCGACTTTTCCATATCTTCTTTCATCTCATCCATATTAAACTTAGCAAAGAGATACTTGCGATCTTGTACTGGGAAACGCTGATCCAGCTGGTCTACAGCACCCAACTCGACGACACCTTCTTTGATAACAAAATCCATAACATGTCCGCCAAAAGTCAGATCATCCGATACAAAATGCAGATGATAGCCTGCCAGACTGACCCCGTGGAAAATCTCAGGCGTCCAGATACCAACGATGGTGCCTGTGATATTTTCCTTACAGTACTCAGGCTGATTGACCGCTACTTCTGCAAACTTACGCTCCGTTGTAGACTTGGGAATCATCCTAACATGCATTCGGGCGAAATCGCCGTGAATCTTGATAGAGCGGAAAAGATTTTCCCCATCATAATAAGACTCAATCCTCTTCTCCAGTTCTTTGTCATCCATCTCAAAACGCTGACGGAAAATGACCTCCGCTTGGTGAGGAACCACTGCCGCATAAGGTACTGTCATATCCGGTGACACCTCAACCACTTCTGGCACTTCTCCAGAGCCCTTTGCCTGATAAGCCTTACCATCGAGAATAATGAGCTCACCATCAATAGAGTCCAGCGTTCCCAAGCCCAAATCTCCATACTGCAGCAGCTCCCCAACGGTCATACTGCCGTCGTAAAGACCAGCCATCAAAGCTCCCAAAGTATTGTATTGAAATAATTTGATTGGTTCTGCCATTCCTATTCCTTAATCTTTCTCTTCCTAAAAATGTTATTACCCATTCAGCTAAGCTTTTTTCATCCTTATTACATGTACTTACTGAATTTCTACCGCCAATCATTATACCATAAATTGTGGGAAAGGGCTGAGCGAGTGCTTCTTCAGCTCTTATAAGCTTTCATAAAGCTCCTGCATACTAGCATCATCAGGTACTAGTCTCAAGTAAGAAGCTGCAGCCCTTTTAGCTTCTTCAAATCGGCCTAATTCTCGCAAAAGATAGACATACTGCTCTAGAAACTCTGGATTATCTTGCAATTCACGAGCCAGTTGATTATAGAGTTCCTCTGCTTTTTCCAGATTTTCCAAGGCCTGATAAGCACGCGCCAGATTCCATCTGGTCAAGGCATTATCGACTTCTTGCTCTGCAAATTCTAAAATATCCTCATAACGCTCCTGCTCCAAGTAAAGAGTAGTCAGTCGCAAGGCAATCTCTTCCAAATCATCCGCATCTTCCTGAGCCTGCAAGAGATAATGTTCAGCCGCTTCCTCATCATGAAGTTCATAAGAAAGCTGCGAGGCTAAGAGCAAGAGCCGAGTCTCAAAAGGATTCTTAGCCAAGCCCTGCTGGGCAAGGGTCAGGGCTTCAGCCGTCCGATGCTCCGCATGAAGAGATAGGGCATAGCCATATTCGTAGCCTTCAAAATCCGGCGACAGAGTATCCAGCTGCTTGAAATAAAGATTAGCTTTCTGATATTCTTCCTGGTCCGCTAATATAGTGGCTAGCTCATAAACCGCAGCATCATCATATTCCAGCTCAACAGCTTTCTCCAAAAACTCAATGGCCGCTGCAAATTTTCCAAGACTAGCATAGCAGACCCCAATCCGCTGATAGGTTGAGACGCCTGTCTGCTCAAAGATTGAGCGATTGTCTAGCTGGGCGTATTCCTTAATCGCCTGAGAAAAATCCCCCAACTCCAAATCTATTTCAGCCAGACCAAAGGTTACCAAAGGCTCATCAGTCAGCTCTGCTGCCTGAGCTAATTTTTCACGAGCCACATCAGGTAGCCCCTCTAGCTGATAGAGGTCAGCCTTAGCCAAGAGAGCAGCAACATACCAGTCACTGCTTGGCTGAATCTCCTCCAGATAGGCAAAAGCCTGCTCCAAGTCCCCATCGTCACTGGCAATAGCTGCCAGACTGATATAAGAAGCTGGATAGCCAGGAGCCAACTTTTCAAAAATACGCTTGGCCTGAGGGAAAAAGCCGATACTTTCTAAGTAATCGGCCAAATCCAATAATTCTTCTTCGCTGTCTGTAGTCAAGGCTTGCTCAAAATAGCGGTCAGCCAGGGCTAGGTCCTGCTCCTGCAAAGCTGCTAGCATTTGCTCACTCCTGCTCACTGATTTCTCCTTCTTGTTCTTGTTCAAAATCGGCTTCGTAAAGGCCACTTACTTTCTGATACCACTTAAAGATGGCTGCAATAGCTACCTTGGCCGAAGCATAGGCAGGAATTCCCAGGAAAACGCCCCAAATGCCAAACATAGTACCAGAAGTCAATAATACGAATAAAATCGTAATCGGATGAATGCTGAGCTGACTGCCCAAGACCAGAGGAGACACAAAACGTCCCTCAATAGTCTGCTCAATGATGAAAACGACAATGACTTTAGCCAACATCACCGGACCGCCAGCAATCAAACCGATTGCCAGAGCCGGAAGCATGGCCAAAAAGCTGCCCAGATAAGGTACCAGATTGAGAACGCCGGCAATTACTCCAAGAGTGACACCATAGCGCAGGCCAATAATCTTGAAGAAAACAATAAACATCAGAGCTACAATGATAGCAACCGTCACCTGACCTCGCACATAGTTAGCCAGCTGGCTGTTGATATCCGTCATCACTTGACCAAAGGATTCGCGGAATTTAGTTGGCAGAAACTGGGTCACATATCCTTTCAGATTTTTCCCATCTCTCAGCAGGTAAAAAAGGATAAACGGCATGATGATAATAGCCACGATAATCTGCGAAGTTGTGCTAATCAAGTTCCCCGCCCAATTGACTGCCCGCGATGAAAAATTGCTGGCCCAATCGGTAATCTGACTAGACAGATTGCTAGTGTATTCCTCAATCTGCGGCTTAAAATCTGCCGAAATATACTTAGTCACGACATCGTCGATGAACTTGTCAGCCTGCTTCAGATAAGCCGGAACATTTCTGACAAAGGCCATGACCTGATGCTGCAAACTAGGAATAGCAACAGCCAAGCCCCAGATAATCAAAAAAGCAATTAAAACAAAGACAATGGTAATAGCAACCAGTCGATTAATCTTGTGCTTTTCCATCCAGTCGACGATGGGATTTAACAGATAATAAAGCAGGCCAGCTAAAATAACCGGCAGCATAATCACTCCCAAGAATTCAATGACTGGACTAAAAATAAAACTGATTTTACTCAGTATAAAAATATTCAGCCCCATCAAAAGGGTTACTAAAAATACTGTAATGGCCTTGTTATCTAAAAACCATTTAAAAAACCAAGATAGGCTAAAATCTTTTTCTTTGTGCTCCATATTCTCCTCCTTTGACTTGTCATTTCATTGTAACATTTTTCAGAGAAAAATTCTCTGCTCAGCTATAGGGAAAAACAAAAAAAAGAGAGGTGCCAGAAGACTTGTATTTTTCGCAAAATACAGCTTCTGACTTCTCTCTTCGGCTTCTGCAGAGCCAGCTAGAATACAAGGCTATTTTTCGACATCCGGCAGAAAAATACTAAAGCGCATCTTCCGCCCATCAACGGCTTCAAACTGATATCGCAGACCATGCTTATCCAAAATCTGCTGAACGATAAAGAGTCCCAGACCAGTTCCGCCATCCTTGCGATTGCGACTGTAATCTGGCCGGTAGAAAGGCTGAAAAATCTGCTGGATTTGGTCTTTGTTCAAAACCCGTTCCGCCTCATTTTCGATGACTAGCTTACGCCTTTCCAGCCTGAGTAAAATCTGTCCGCCTTCTACTGTATAATGAAAGGCATTGTCCAGAAGATTTTTGACAGCCTTGAGCAGATAGGTGCGGTTACCCTTGACCTTCGCTTCTGCCAGCTCAACCTGAAAATGGTAGTGTCTGACATCTGCTAAAACTCGATAGGTGCTCAGATTTTCCTCCAAGACCTGCTTGAGTGAAAAGACTTCCTGTTCAGTTTCAGTCTTCATCTCCAGTTTAGAAATGGCTAAGATAGACTGGACCAACTCCGACTGCTCCTCTAGAATTTCTCGGCACTTCTGCAAGTACTTGTCTCGATCCTTGAACTCTCCTACTCCATAGATCATGCCATCGACCATTCCCATCATGCTGGTAATGGGTGTCTTGAGCTCATGCGATGTCATTCGCAAAAACTCAGCCTTTTCCCGCTCGCTTTCTGCTACCTTTTCATTTTCCAGGCGCAGAGCCTCGATACTGGTCAGCAGATTGGCATAGAGATGATTGATATCTTGGGCCAGTTCGGCAATCTCATCACGCCCCTTGACCTGACAGGTCACATCTGGAGCCAGACTCGTCATTTGACGGGTGCTCTTAGAGATGGCTTTTATACGCTGACTGGAAGTCCGGCTGTAGAGATAGGCTGCCAGACCACCCAGACTCAGAGATACAAGCAAGACAAATGGATAGAGATTAAGCAAAATCCGACTAGCATCAGAAACAGGCTGTAAGGAATATTCCCCTCTCAGGACAACTTCTTTACCATCTGAAGTTCGAAAGCTTTCTGATAAACTCTTGCTCTCATAGTCGCTGTTGGCAATCGTTGGAACGATGGTCAACTGCAAAGAGCTTTCATCGCCAGCTTCGAGTGAAGGATAGAGAATCGTATTGTCTTTGGCCAGCAAGGTAAACCAAATCAGATTGCTCTTTTTACTATAATCGCTCAAGAGCTCGCCGATTTGCTGACTGGACTTTCCTTTGACTTGCTTGGAAACTTGGTCAAATTCTCTCTTAGCTTCTCCACTCTTAACCTGCTGATAATACACCGGCATGGCAAAGTAAAGACTGGCTAGAACGATAGTCACTACCACGAAAATGATGGACGAGGTCAAGAGAAAGTTCTTTTTGACAATTTTCACTTGTCTTCTCCTCCAAGCTGGTAGCCCATACCTGTAATGGTTTTCAGCGGCACACCAGGAATCTTTTTGCGGATATTCTTGATATGATTATCCAGTACCCGACTATCCAGCTCGCTGTAGCCCCAAATGGTATTCATCAGCTGATCTCGGGTCACCAAATGCCCCTTCCTCTTAGCCAGAGTCTGCAAGATTTCATATTCTTTCTTGGTCAGAGGCATCTTCTCACCCTGCCAGTAAACCGTGCAGTCATCAATAGAAACCGTCAGGTCGCCAACAGCAATCTCTGAAGCAACCGTATTTCTGCGCAGAATATTCTCAATCCGTTTGACCAAGATTAGCGGTGAAAAAGGCTTGGTTACATAATCACTGATGAGATGGTTAAAGCTGACCAGCTGGGTATACTCGTCATCAAGTGCTGTCAAAATCATGACCGGAATCTGAGAAGTCTTGCGGATTTCCTTCAGTACTTCCAGACCGCTCTTGGTCGGCAACATCATATCTAAGATGACCAGATCAAAGGGCTCTTCTTCAAAAGCCTGCAAAGCATCGCCACCATCAAATACTGGCCTCACCTCATACTGACTTTCCTTTAAAAACTCGCAAATCACTTGATTAATCGTCGTATCATCTTCCACCACTAGAATCTTGTGCATACTTAGATTTTTCTCCTTTACCTATTCAAATCGCAGGGCTTCGATCGGATCCAGCTTGGATGCTTTCACAGCTGGCAGGAGCCCAAATACTACTCCTATTATACAACAAAAGAGCAAACTTACAAAGACAGAAAAGAGGGATAAAATATACGGATAGGCTAGAGACTGGGTGATGGCAAAGCCTGAGGCGATACCAGCCACCACGCCAATAATTCCTCCCATCAGAGTCAGGATAACTGCCTCAATAAGGAACTGCTTGAGAATGATCTTCCGCCGAGCTCCCAGAGCCTTTTTAATCCCGATTTCACGAGTCCTCTCTGTCACTGAAACCAGCATGATATTCATAACACCGATACCTCCGACTAGGAGGGAGATACTGGCAATACCCGCTAGCAAGACGAAGTTAGACTTGTTGAGATTATCCAGCTGCCGTTCAAATTCCTGTAGGTTGAGCACGCCAAACATATAGTCTGACGGTGGCATTTGCTGATTGAGGTAATCACTGACCTTCTTGGCTACCTTCTTCAAATCATCTGCCTTATGGGTTTGGACGGTCACTTCAGGACTGACATTAATGGTATCAAAAATCCGATGCCACTGCTGCAGGGGAATATAGGCCACCTTTTCCGCACCAGCTGTTAAGCCACTCTGCTCAGTCGACTCAAATACACCAATAACCTTAAAGGGATTTCCTAAGACTTCAACATATTTTCCGATACCATCCCCCTTTGGAAAAAGACTATCATAAAGGGACTTTTCCAGATAGGTCACCTGCTCTTGATTTTTAAAAGCTTCTGAGTCAAATCCTTCACCTTCTAGCAGACGTTGCTGCTTGATGTCAGCGGCTGTCTGCGAAACCGCCTGAATCTTCCCAGATGACTTTTGGCTCAGGTAGTAAATCTTCTCATCTGTACCATAGGTCAGCAGAGCATTCTTGACCCCAGAGATTTCCTTAATCTTACTCAGCACATCCTCTCCCATAAAGGGAATATAAGAAGGCTTCTGAGCTTGAGATTTCTCTGGAATGGTCGGATCGATGGCGCTTTTCTTGTCATAGACGACCTTGATTGTGTTATTATTCCCGCCGATGAGCTGACGCTTGGTATTTTCCGTATTTCCCTCAATGATAGAAAAGATAGCGATGATAGCGCCTATCCCGATGATAATCCCCAACATGGTCAGCATAGAGCGCATTTTATGCGACAAGATTGAATTCAGAGCTACAAAAATATCTTCCATACAGCTTCCTTTCTATCCTATCGCTTTGCTCTCTATATTACCGTCCCGCAGGATAACCGTCTGCTTGCAGAGTTGGGCTACTTCCGGCTCATGGGTAATGATGACAATGGTCTTACCCTCATCATTAAACTGCTTAAAGAGGTCCATAATCTGCACACTGGTCTTGGTATCCAGGGCTCCCGTTGGTTCGTCACCAAGGATGAAACTGGGATTGGTTACCAAGGCTCGCGCAATGGCTACCCGCTGCTTTTGACCACCGGACAGCTCCATAGGTTTGAAATCACTTCTTTCTTCCAGCCCGACCAACCGCAACATTTCCAGAGCCCTCTCCCGTCTCTCTTTTTTAGGAATTTTCATGTAAGTCAGAGGCAGTTCCACATTTTGACAGGCTGTTAGCTTGGGCATGAGGTTAAAATTTTGAAAAACAAAGCCAATCTTCTGATTGCGCAAATCGGACAGCTGATTGTCAGACAGCTCAGACACATCGGTCCCTTCAATATGATAAGTCCCTGAACTTGCCTTATCCAGACAGCCGATAATGTTCATCAGAGTGGACTTGCCAGATCCAGACGGTCCCATGATAGCCAGAAAATCCCCCTCTTTCACATGCAGATCAATTCCTTTTAAAATCGGAAATTCCTGACTGCCCTGCTGATAAGATTTGTGGATGTCCTTAAGCTTTAACATGCTGTCCTACCTCCATCCCTTCTTCCATACCTGCTCTCGGTGTTGAAATGGTATCCTGCATAGTCAGACCTTCTGTAATCTCCACCAAACGGTCAGAAACTTTCTTGGTCTTGACTTCCTGCATTTTCAAAGTCTTGCCTTCTACCTTCCAGACATAGGTCTTGCCGTTTTTACTGAAAGTATAGGCCTTATTGACTACAACCTTGCCGGCCTCAGGAGCATTCTCCACGATGTTGACATAGGAATGGGAACCCACCAGCGGCATTTCACCACCCTGATCCAGCTCTACAGTATAAGGATACTTACCTTGGTTGGGATTTTCCTGTTGCTTATTCCCACCATTATTATTGGAAGTATTTTCTGCTGTCAGGCTGCCGACCTGAGTTACCGTACCACTCCAGCGTTTCTTAGGATCCTTGCGATCCACCACTTCCACTTTCTGGCCGACACTCAGCTTTTCACGGTCAAATTCACTGACAGTCCCTTTGACCAGAGTTTTGGACTTGTCCATAATCTCAATAAAGTTTTCTTCTTCCTTTTTGGCCTTGGACTGATTTGGCAAATCTTCATTCATAGAGGTAATTGTTCCTGCTGTATCGGCAGTCACAGTATCATACTTCATCCGGTCTGATTCTGTCTGAGCTGTCACCTGAGCCTTTTCAGCCTCAATCTGAGCTGTCGTCACTTCACTATCCGCAGTCTTAGCATCGCTCAGCGCTTGAGCTAGCTCATCTTCAGCTGACTTTATCTGCTCCAGCAGTGACTCATCCTGACTGGAATTGTATTTGTCCTTGAGAGCATTGAGACTGGCCAACTTGCGATTATAGGTTTCCCATTTAATCGCAGCGCTGTTTTGAGCGGCTGTAATGCCATTTGCCTTGGACTGGGCATCATATTGAGCCGACTGGGCTGTCAATTGCTGCTCTGTCGCATAGGAAAAGAGTGGCTGTCCTTGTGTAACGGTATCACCATTTTTGACAAATACTTCCTTGACTTCCCCCTTAGAAGGGTCAATCTTGACCTTACTGCTATTGTTGGCAACTACTTCCCCAGATAAAACCAGGCTTGTTTTTTTGCTGTTATTGACAGCTTCTTGGACTGTCAGCGAATCAATCGTCTTATCTGCCATTTTCATGGCCTGTTGTTGATTGATCTGTCTAAAATACAGATAGCCTCCCAGCCCAGCACAAGCAAGAATGACCGTGCTGCCCAATAGAATGGTCTTACGATTCATTTTTTTTCTTCGAAACATATTGCCTCCAACCTACATGTTTTAATCTTTATTCAGCTTCTGAGCTAGATCCTGATCCACCTTCTGGGATTTCCTCACCATCTGCTGGGATTTGGATAACATTTCCATCAGGCATTGTGTATTCTGTCACTTCTTTGCCATCGACTGTCTTGGTCTTCTTGTCAACAGCATCCTTCTGGAAGTCCACTTGTTTCCCATCCTTAATTTCTGAATTATCTGCTTCTTTATTTCCGCATGCGGCTAAAAAGAATCCTGACATTCCGATAAGAGCAACTAGCATAGCAATTTTTTTAACGTTCATTTGATTTCTCCTTTGTTTAGCAAGCAGGAAGTTTGTTGCTTCCTGACAGTATTTGTTTTTTTGAACAATTCTATTCTAACAAAGCC
>CAUVQK010000015.1:0-9883 GCA_963553705.1 uncultured Streptococcus sp. | reverse complement strand
TTTTTCATGCGTTATCATTATATAAGTAAATAGTCCGCTCCGCAAGTTTTTTAACTTTTTCAGAATATTGATTCAAATCAAAAGAGTTCATATGATTTAAATCAAATTATTTATCCAGATTTTTTGGCAAATTCATCACTTATCCACAGATTTTTTGTAGATTTTGAGTGATTTAAGACTAAATAGAATTTTTCGTTTTAAATCGCAAGGTATTTTCTATAATTCACCTCCTTACCTATCTTTCTTGAGCAGCTCCTTTATGTTATACTAAGAGAAGAAAAGTTAGAAAGAGCTTACATATTTCTTTGTCCGTTTTATGTTCACTTCGCTTGATTATTTATAGGAGGATCTATGTCTAAGATTGTTTCGAAACGCGTATCCAACTACGAACTATTTTTTGACTTATCCTTTGTCTTAGCGATTAGTCAGATGACTTCTGCCATTCATATCGAGCCTTTGAACTGGCAACAAATTGTAGCCTTTATCACTATCAACATTGTCATGATTAGTATTTGGAATAATGAAGCATATTACTACAACAAATACGGCGACTCGCGCATGATTGATATCTACTCAGTGATTTTTCTCATGCTCTGGGTAGGAAATCTGGCTCTCAACATCAATTTTGATTTAGAAGTCCTTGCCAATAACCAGCTTACCGTTATCTCCTTTAACAGTTTTCTGATACTAGCTTACCTGACCATTGCCCTCCAATATTATCTCAAG
The DNA here is from genome assembly GCA_963553705.1 of uncultured Streptococcus sp. Taxonomy (GTDB): domain Bacteria; phylum Bacillota; class Bacilli; order Lactobacillales; family Streptococcaceae; genus Streptococcus. The sequence continues at coordinate 9,157 of CAUVQK010000015.1, read as the reverse complement.
GGACGAAAGCTGGGCTTTAATCGGGTCATGAAGTTTCATATCAGCTTCTTGCTTATCTATTCTATCGCTCTTCTGCCACTAGCAACCACTCTGATTCCTTTTTCCCTTTCTGTGTTTCCAGTCTACTATCTTCCTCTAATTTTGCCCCTCTTTTTCAGAAAAGAACTCTTCACAGAACGCTTCAATTTCGCTCACTTTCTGGAGCGCAAGCAGCTTTTGACAATTCTGACTTTTGGCGAATCCGTTGTTACCATTATCCGCACCTATCCCCTCACTCACTATCCTTTGGAGGGTGTTATCTTCTTTCTCGGTTTAGGTTTTCTCTTTGTTTTTTATATTGTCCAGACCTTTATCAATGTTAATCGCCATCAAAATGCTTCACCACTTTTGCTCCACTATGCGCATTTGATTATCATACTGAGCCTCATGTTTCTTACTCTTGGTCTCCAGTTCATTGCCAATAAAGCCCATCATGAATTAGGAACTTATTTTTTTATCTTTTCCATTCTGGCCTTTTTCATCGGGACTTTAGCAACTTCTTGGTACAATCACGACTTCTACCAGATTGATAAAAACCTGACTGGTCAGTACTCCCTTATCTTGTTTATTTCTTGCTTCTTTTTCTATATCCTGCGCCATAACTTTTTCTACTAGGCCTATCCTTAGTCATTTCGACCTTTTTGATGCAGCAGACCGGTATGCGCTACCGACGCTTAATGCGCGAGAAATACAATATCGTGCATCCTGATCCAAAACAAAATAAAAGAGATTTTTCATAGTAAAAAGGTTGAGACATCTTATCTCAACCTTTTAAAAATGGCTATATATCATTTAGCAATCTTTACACGTCGCTAAATCTTCGGTACTTAATTTCGAATTCAAAGAAGTTCTTCTCTTGTAGCATATGGAAAATATCTCGATAAGCCTCCTCATCAAAATGATGTCCCAAATACAAGATTTCAAAGCTTAAGCCTTCATATTCCAGAAAGGCATTGGTCGTTCGAAAGCCGTTACGCTTATAGAAGTCCATACGTGCTTGACGTTGCTCTAGATTGTCACATTCCTCATCGACACGTTCCACTTCTAGAACCATGGTTTTTTGATAAAACTCTGTCAGTTTATGAATAATTTCTCCCCCATAGCCATGGCTGCGAAGGTGCGGCATAATCGCAAAGAAGCTGACATAGAACATTTTTTCGTTATAGACTGCAAAAGCAAAACCAACAAATTCTTCCTCATTGTAGAAGGCAAAGAAATGAGACCGTTTATCATTAGTATAGCGGAGAAATTCATTAATAGGAACCCTCTCTTCTTCAGGAAAGGCTTCTCGATTAAGAGCTTCTACCTTATCCAAATCGGGAAATTCTGCTGTAATAATTTGACTAGTTAAAGACATTGCTACCTCACTTTGCTTATATTCTAGCAGTTATCAAATGATTTAGCAAACCTTTTAAACTTCTTCCGCTTTTTTAGAAAATTGACTCTGGTAAAGGTCATAATAGAATCCTTTATCTGCCAAGAGACTCTCATGATTCCCTTGCTCGATAATCTGACCATCCTTGAGCACCAAAATCTTATCTGCTTCTTGAATGGTCGACAGCCGGTGAGCAATGACAAAACTGGTCCGACCCTGCATGAGTGTCTTCATGGCTTTCTGAATCAAAAGCTCCAGCCGTGTATCAACAGATGAGGTCGCTTCATCCAAAATCAGAATCTTAGGATTTGCCAAAAGAGCCCTCGCAATCGTAAGCAACTGCTTCTGACCAAGCGAGATATTGCTTGATTCTTGGTTCATTTCCATGTTGTAGCCGCCTGGCAAGGTCCGGATAAAGTGGTCCACATTAGCTGCCTTGGCTGCCTCTACAATTTCTTCATCAGTGGCTTGCAGATTGCCAAAGCGAAGATTTTCCTTGATAGTCCCCTCATAAAGCCAGGCATCCTGCAGCACCATACCGAACTGTTTACGGTAGTCCTGACGGGACAGATGGCGAATGTCATGCCCATCCACAGTAATCGCGCCTTTGGTCACATCATAGAAACGCATAAGCAGGTTGATCAGCGTGGTCTTACCAGCACCAGTCGGACCAACAATGGCGACCATTTCACCTGGTTTGACTTCCAGATTGAAATTCCGAATGAGCGGCTTATCTGCCACATACTGGAAGTCTACATCCTTGAAGCTAACCTGACCTGTCAGATCTTGATCCAGCTTTTCTGTCCTATCATTGACTTCGTCTGCTTCGTCCAGCACTTGGAAAATCCGGTCTAAAGAAGACTTAGCACTCTGTAGCTGACCTGCTAGCTGAGTTAAGTTTTGAATGGGCTGATTAATCTGCCAGACATATTGAACAAAAGCCTGCATATTCCCGACTGTTAAGCGCCCAGCAATAACCTGAAGACCGCCCAGCAGAGCCAGCAAGAGGTAGGTCAGATCTGAAATAACATTCAAAACAGGCATCATCAAACCAGAGATAAAGCTAGCTTTAAAACCTACTTTCTGCAGTTTTTGCGTAATTTGTCGAAAATCCTCCTGCGAACTTTCTTCTCTGACATAGAGCTTCAAAATATTAAAACCTGTCAAATTTTCCTGAACAAAGCCATTCATAGCCCCCAGTACATCTGCCTGCTGTTTAAAGTAAGGCTGGGATTTCTTCACGATAAAGCGGGCACTAAGGTAGGTAATCGGAATCGAGATTACCACAATTACCCCCAACTGCAGATTGAGCACCAATACCATGACGATAACCAAGATCAGAGTGAAGACTGCATTGATAACCTGCAGAAAAGACTGCTGCAAGGCGTTTGAAACAGCTTCGACATCGCTAGTAAAACGCCCCAGCAAATCACCAAACTGATGTTTGTCAAAGTAAGAAACGGGAATACGATTAATCTTATGACTAAGTTCATCGCGCAAGTCACGAATAGTAGCCTGCACTGCATTGGTCATAAAGTAATTAGAATAGTAAGAACCGATTTCATAAATAATCGCCCGCACAAAATACAAGACCATGACCCAGCCGACATAGGACACATTAATCTGGGTGCCAGCCACCCCTTTAGCCATATCCAGCAAATTATTTGTCAGTTCTGTAATGGCTAGACCTAAGACAAAGGGCTCGACGACACTCATAACGACGCTGAGGATTTTGAGGAAGATCGCAAAGGCGACTGCAAATTTATAAACTTTTAGGTAGCTCCACAGACGAGCAAAACTTGATGTGTTTTTCATGTCAGTCTCCTTTCTATTCCTCTGTCAAAGCTTGATTCTTCAGCTGCGAATCCGCAATTTCACGATAGATATCATTAGTTTCCATCAGCTCTTCATGCTTGCCGCGTCCGACGATTTCGCCCTGATCCAAGACGATAATCTGGTCAGCATCCATGATAGTTCCCACCCGTTGGGCCACAATCAGCACCGTTGCTTGACCTGTCACTTCCTTGAGACGACGACGCAGCACCGCATCCGTCTTATAATCCAGGGCAGAAAAAGAGTCGTCGAAGATATAAATTTCCGGCTTTTTGACCACCGCGCGGGCGATAGAGAGCCGCTGCTTCTGTCCACCGGATAGATTGCTACCTCCCTCAGCCAGATGAGTCTCAAAACGCTCTTCCCGGCTCTCGATAAAGTCATTGGCTTGAGCCACCTCAGCTGCCTGACTCAGCTCTTCTTGGCTGGCTTCTTTCTTTCCGTAGCGTAGGTTCTCCGCGATGGTTCCGGTAAATAGCAGAGCTTTTTGCGGGATAAAGCCAATCTTCTGACGCAAAGCCTTTAGATTGTATTCACGGACGTCCACACCGTCCACTAAAATCTTACCTAGTGTTACATCGTAAAAGCGCGGAATCAGCTGCACCAGCGTAGACTTACCAGAACCAGTAGAACCGATAAAGGCAATAGTCTCACCCGGCTTAGCCTTGAAGGAAATATTATGCAGTACAGGACTCTCTGTCTCACCTGGATAAGCGAAGGTTACATTGTCGAACTCCAGATAACCCTGCGTATCTGTCTCGGTTACACCATCTTCATTAGGATTGATGGAAATGGGCATATCCATGACTTCCTTGAGCCGCTGGCTTGATACTGCCGTCCGAGGATACATAGTAAAGAGATTGGCCAGGAAGAGGAAGGATAGCAGGGCGTGAAAGCTGTATTCGATAAAGGCAACGAGATTTCCGATTTCAAGACTGCCGTCCCGCAAAGGATCTAGGGCAAACCAGACAATGGCCACAATCATCGCAATAATAATCTGCACAAAGAGCGGCTCAGTCAGACCAGTCAGCTTAAAGAGCTTATTGGAGTTTTGCGCATAGACCTCATTTTCGTCAGCAAAACGCTTCTCTTGAAATTCCTCTCTTGCAAAAGCTCGAATAACGCGCAGACCAGTCAGATTTTCCCTCACGTACTGGTTAATCTTATCAAGGGTCTTCTGCTGCTTTTCAGACAAGGGCTTGGTTTTAACCGCTACATAAATGACCACGACTGCCAAGAAAGGCACTGAAACAGCTACAATCCATGCCAGAGACGGACTGGTCAGAAAAATCATGAGAATACTGGACAGCATCATCATGGGAGTAATAACACCCATTTTCAGGGTTTGCTCTGCAAACTGCATAAGCACAAAAGCATCCGAAGTCAAGCGCGTGACTAAAGAGGATACACCGATTTGCTCATACTCATGATGAGAATACTCTTGCAGCTTAGCATAGAGATCATTGCGCATGTCCTGCACCATGGTCGTCGTTAGCTTCCCGGCAGCATAAGCCAGAACGATTCGCCCCAGCACTCCTAAGATAATAACGCCAAACATCACCCAAGCCCAGAAAAAGAGCCGGTCTGTCTGCTTAGGATTGATTCCTTCATCAATCATCCGAGCCAGCACCGTTGGCAACCCTAGATTGACAATCACAAAAAAGATTGCCGCTACAAAATCCAAGACCAGCCACTTAGGATATCTCTTCAAATAAGACCAAATGTATAACATAATTCCTCCTTCACCATCTATTCAAAAATAACTCACTCTAAAGCACCCAAGTGCTTTGAAAACACAGAAAAGAGCGCGCAAATGCACGCCTTAATATGAATATTATAACAAAAATATGAAGGAGGGTAAAGGTCATTCAGACTTTTTTCTGCTTATCATCAGCCTCATAAATGACTGTCAGCAGCAAACTGCCCGAAAGCAGACTGGCTACAGTTTTAATTGCATGACTTATATAGAAAAACAAACCTAGTTTTCACTAGGTTCGTCATTTCTTATCTGCAAGAAGGTCTGAATTTAAGAGTAATTCAAGCTCTGCCCTAACATTTCAGACTTGGAACTTTGCAGACTATTTGACAGCTCAAAACAATCACTTCTGGTTTTCAAAGATTGATGTTCTGAAATCATTGGTTTGATCGAGGTAAGCCTTGAAGACTGCTTTTTTAAGCTTGTGGACAGCACTGTCATGTTCTGGTTTATAGCCGCTCCAAGAATACCAATTATCATTGGCATCTTTGAGAACTGCTTCATCCATCAATGCCTGCAACTCTCCCACGGTACTTATAGTCTTAGTAGCAAAACTTGTCCATGGTTGTCTCGTATCATCAAATGTGACTTTGTTTAGGCTGTCGAACTTGTTCTTACGTTCTTCATACATAGCCTTCTTAAACTCAGTCCAATTATTAAACTGACCATTGAAGACCTTGCGTAAAACCAAGTCATCGGTTACCAGACCTCTGGTCTTACCATAGATACTGATTGTTTTTCCGTTTTGCTTGGCATCATCTTCATACTGATTAGAGATATAAGGGACCATACCATCTTTAAAGCCTTTGGCTGCCAGAAGCTCATAAGCCATACGCCGTCCCATAAGATCTCCAGGCGTTCCTTTTTCACTGCTTAAAGCCGAATAAATTGGAGAGAAGAGTTTAATCGTATGGTAGCCATTTCTTTCAACGTCACCATTTTTGTACTCACGCGCTGAAAGAATATCATTTTCAATGAGACTGTCGAATGAGTTTAATTTTTGCGCATCCGCCATTGTAATATTTTTTATCACATTCGTTGCGTAAACATCATTTCCGTCAGCATCACGGACATATTTATTCTCGACTTTTCTCAGAGCGTTCACTTTCTGCACATCGGACAGACGGTTCACGATTGACAACCCTTCTAGGTATTCCAACATATAAATGACATCAAACATGTTATGAACATAGTTTTTCAAATCATCCGCATTTTGGAAACGTTCAGTTGGATCCAGGACTTGCAAACGAGATTTTTCAGTCGCATCATTCTTGTCATATTTGAGAATTGAGTTGACCGTGATTGTCGCATCATCTGGATGATCCGGTGCTTGCAACAAGCCCTTGGCGAAGAATTCTGGACCAAGTCCGCTTCTTCTTCCATATCCGCCTAAATAAATCTCATTATCAGAATCATGCGTCATTTCATGGGTATAGGTAATGGCTCCGTCCTTGTCCAACATACGATAGCCCATGTAGTAAACACTGTCCCCAGTAGCGTAGGCACCATGCTTATTGTGTACGACCTTATTTCCAACCGGTCCAAAGAAGTACTTCATAGCTGGATTAGAACTGTCAAATTGTGCCTCCGCTGTAGCCTTGCCAACAGTAGTGTCATCTCCGAACTTATAGGCATCATAGACCAAGATATTTCGATAGAGCTTTTCACGGCCCTGCTCGTCTAATATCCTATACCAATAATCATAATGGTCGCGTTGGCGTTTTGCAGTTTCCTGAGCATTATCCTCAACAAACTTATTGAGTTCTGCTCCTGCTCTGTGCTCATTATTTCTATATCTGTCATAGGCACCAAAACCAAGACTGGATATAGTAGATATGACAAAGACCGATCTTTCAGGCATTGTCAGCAAAGGTAGAACCATATTTCGGTATTTCCAAGTGTCGCTGGTAATTCTATCATACACCCCGATAGAGTATTTGCTGCCAGCCTGCTCTTGTTTGACCCTCACTTCATCAATAGCTGATTTTTCTTCAACGATATAAGCCTTGGTTTGCTCTTTGAACCATTGATTATTTGTTTTGTTTGGTAAAAATACCTCTCGGTAATTGGCTAGCGCGCTGAACAAATCTTTTGTTCCATTATTGTTTGCTAGGCTGATGCTATAAGCATCTACGTTGTTCTTGGCCAAAAGATTGTTATAGCCAGATTTACCTAATTCAATGATCGTGTCTAGCGGTGATGCATTGCCCTTACCAAAGAAATCCATGTGGTACATGACTATGTCTTTGACATTCACGTCACCATAGTTAAAGTTGTACCAGCGCTCTAAATAGGTCAAACCTAGAAGCAAGGCTTCCTTGTTGCGTTTGATTTTATCAACGACGTAACCATTAATCGTTTGATTTTCGCTGGCAATGACTGCATCAGCAGACAAAAGTTTTTCCAGTGTATTTGCTAGATTTTCCTTGGTTTTAGTAAACTGCTCTTCTAAGTATAATTCCGTTAATGAAACTCCTGAAGAAATACCTAGGGTGTTTCTGATAGCGTCTGACTTATAATCTACCGCTCTCAAATCAGGCAAGACTTCATTAATGATTGAATTATGATTATGTAAGAATTGATTTGGTGTATAGATGAGACCTGTATCGCCTACGCGATATTCTGCTAACTTACTAAAATCAGATTGGTAGGTAATATCTAGTGTTTCAGATGTATGATCATTATAATGAAGCAAGAGTTTATTCGCCGCCTCTTTATATGAAGTAATATCTGTAATCACTTCATTATCTTTCATCATGACTGCAGATAGGACTTCTTTTTCACGCAAAGCGCTATCTTCTTTTACCAGATTACCGTATTTGACAATGGTCGCCTTATCATAAAACGGCAGTAATTTTTCGATATTCTTATATGCTAAGGCTCGACTGGCTTGATAGTCTTTAACCTTAGAAAAATCACTTTCTATATTTCTGCTAGTCAGTAAGCTTTCGACTTTCGATACAGCAAGAGAGTTGATTTCAGATTTCTTACTTGCGATTTGAGAAGCATTGAGGATTGTTCCTCTCTCTTCGAGCGATTCCTTGGTGACAACCTCATCCTTTTCAAGAGTCACTTTGTAGACTCTGTTCTCCTTGTTGCTATATGAGTCAGTTATTCGCATTCCTCGATAATGATACCCACTAATCGCATTTCCGTTCATAACATTGACATCGCTAAGAACATTATGCAATCTTCCAGCGTGTCTCTCTTCACTAGAATCTTTATCCCATAAGTAGCCAGCTATACCAGCAACACTTCCAAAGCGCTTCACATTATTAATCTGGCCCTCAGCGTAACTATTGCTGATAAGCGCATTTTTCTCTACAAGACCTGCAAGACCGCCGACAGTTTGGTTGGTACTATCCGCATTGGATGAGATGGCAATCGTAGCTTTTGACTTATCAACTACTGCATTGATGCCAGTCAGTTGACCTACCAATCCTCCGATATTGTATGGTGACCTCGTTTCATAGGAGTTGATAATTCTTCCCTTGAAACTGCTGTTCGTAATCTTAGAATTATCAGCCTTCCACGCCAAACCACCAATGCCACGTTCGCCAGCCAGAACACCGTCTACATGAACATTGTTAATCCTTGTTGCGTTATTTGCTTCATTTGCAAGGGCCCCAATGTCAGATTTCCCTGAGATATTCACATCTTTAAGAGTCAGATTTTCTACAGTAGCAGCGCTCAATGTGTTAAATAAAGGCTTCTTCAAGTTATAGATAGCATAATTTTTTCCGTCTTTGCTGCCAATCAGCTTACCAGTGAATGTTCCATTGATATAACTGCTAGCACCATTTTCTAGTTCGACCTCATTGGCATTCAAACTAGCACCTAAATAATAGGTTCCTCCAAGATCATTATTTATAGCTTGAACCAAGTTACTAAAGGAAGTAAAGTTTGTGACTTCTCTCTCTGCCTTCTTGGCTAGATAGAAAGTAAAATTGTCCTCGTATTTATTGTCAATGTCCTGTTTTAATTTTTCAGCACTTGCTGTAATTTTATAAACTGGCTGACCATCTTTCATACTATCGAATATTGAAGAAATCGGCAAGAAAACATCTTTAAATTTAGAAGATTTTATTTTCACGAAATAATTCTCTTGATTGCTTGGAATGGCATCCAGAGAAACGTACTGCTTGTATTTTCCA
>CAUVQK010000014.1:0-10303 GCA_963553705.1 uncultured Streptococcus sp. | reverse complement strand
AATTTTTCAACTATTTTGCTTGTAGCTCACCCGTCGCAATCTTGAGCAGAGCCAAATCAAACAGGTAATCTTTATCATACAGCCCCGACTTAATCTGAAAATCCGTTTCAATCAAACAGGCCATAGTCTTTTTAAGAAAGGATAAACTCAGTGAGCGAGCATCCTTTAAGGCAAACTTGACTTGATAAGGATTGACCTTGCGGCCTAGATAGTCGGACAAATCAGACACAATCTGACTCTCAGATCTGCCATTTTCTGCTAAAACCTTAACTTGCGTAAAGATACGAAACTGCCCCAGCATAATGGCAATAAGCTTGATTTCATCTTCACCTTGAAGAGTCAAATCTCGTACCAAACTTCTAGCTTCATCAATCTTCTGCTGCAAAATTAGCTGGGTCAGGTCAAAAATATTGTCCTGAAGAGTCTTGGGAATGGCCTCGGCAATGTCTTCTAAACCAATCTGACCAGACTCTTTATAACCTTTCAAAAATGCTAAATTTTTACTTACTTCACTGAACTGAAAACCTGATTTCAGCAGCAACTGCTCGAAAGCTGTCGGAGCAAATTGTAATCCTTCCGCCTGCGCTTCCTTGCTGAAATAAGCCCGTAGATCTGCTTCCTTGAGTTCTGCAGCCTCAAAAATTTTCCCATCCCGTTTGAGCAGTTTGACCAGACGGCGCTTGCTATCCAATTTGCCTTCTGCAAAGATAACCAAACGAGTCGTATCTGCTGGATTTTCCAGATAATTTTCGAAAGATTTGAGTTCTTCATCAGTCAGATAGCGCTTTTTGGCTGTTGTCAAATCAGCAAAATGGTCCAAAATCACGATTTTTTCATCCGCAAAAAAAGGCAGACTGACCAAGTCCAACTCCACATCCTGATAGTTTGCTTCTTTCATATCAAAAATAGCAGTGTTCAAATCGCCCGGTTGAAACTGAATCTGGCGGAGAAACTGCTCCTTCAACAACTCAAACTGTCCCAGGTCATCTCCAGCCAAAATGGTCAAAGCAGGAAGATTGCTTGGCGTGATTTTTTTAATTTCCTCAATAGCTAACACATAAAGTCTCCCATGCTTTATATTTCTTGTCAATTTTTTTCATGTATTGATTGTAACAAAAAAGAGGCCGAAAGTGAACCGCACCCCAAAAGTTAGATAGAAAAATCTAATTTTTGAGTATATCTGCTATATAAATATGAACTGTCATTGGCTTCATTTTTCTTTGTTATGAAAAGCAATCAATGCCTCGTTCTGTTAAATCTTTTCTGCGAGCGACAGAGCAAAAAGAGCTGGAAAAATTCCAACTCTTTCTTTATTTATTCTTGGTTTTCAGTTGCATCATCTACACTGTTTTCAACTGGTGTAGAAGGTTGCTCCTCTTGAATTGGTGAAACAAAAGGATTATCCTCAACAGGTGCCTGAGTTCCAAAATCTTGAGGTGTTGACTGCTCAGGTGTTTCAGCAGTAAATGGATTTTGAACTGGTTCTGCTTGCTCCACTGCCTGGCTTTGATCAGAAACAGGTTGTTGTGGCTGTTGACCAAACTGCTGATCTTGGAAACCACTTTGCTGTGGCTGTTGGCCAAATGGTTGGTTTTGGACAGGTTGCTGTGGTTGTTGACCAAACTGCTGATCTTGGAAACCACCTTGTTGTGGCTGTTGACCAAATGATTGATTTTGGACAGGTTGTTGTGGTTGTTGACCAAATGGTTGGTTTTGGACAGGTTGCTGTGGCTGTTGACTAAATTGCTGACCTTGGAAACCACCTTGCTGTGGCTGTTGACCAAACTGTTGATTTTGAACAGGTTGTTGTGACTGACCAAACTGTTGACCTTGGAAACCACCTTGCTGTGGTTGTTGACCAAACTGTTGTCCTTGGAAACCGCCTTGTTGTGGTTGCTTTTCATAGTTCAAGCCTTGATTGTAAGACTGTTGACCAAACTGCTGACCTTGGAAGTTTTGCTGACCGTATGAATTGTTAGCCAACTCAGGCTTAGAACCTTGGCAAAGCAAAACAATCAAAGCAACACTACATGGAAAAGATACAAGAGCTGCAATGATATTTAGAACTGGAATAAACATGGCAATCGACGGACCAATACCCAAAAATAGGAAAGCCCAATGATAGCCCGCATCTCGCAGACGGCGAACAGTGATTGCCAAATTAGGCACAAGGACAGCCAGTCCATAAATTAGCACGATAAATAAGAAAATAACACCAAATCCTGCTCCAGCTAGATAGGGCGATGGATCAGGCTCGTATCCATAATTTGCATCTTGAGCTGCTGAAAGAATACTTCCCACAGCAGATACCCAAAAAATGATAACTAGCGGTGCAGTAACAATAACATGACACAATACTACCCACCAGTAGTCTGAACGACTGGAACGGCCTGAAAAATCGGCATAGCGTGTCCAGAATTTTTTATATGCAGCAAACATAGAATTCTCCTCTATAATTTTTTTATACCCATTATCTTATCACAAATGCATAAATAAATCAATATGACTTCCTGACTAAAGCTAAATGGACATGAGAACAAAGTATCAGTTGGTATCTTTAGCGCAGACATCAACGAACCGTTTCAATCCTCCAAGAATTCCAACCAGTCAACCGAATGGCCCCCTGCTGGTCAGTTCGATAGATGGCTGTATTAAACTTCTCAAATCTTTGCAAAGTTTCCTGATGCGGATGTCGATAACGATTATTCTGGCCGGCTGATATCAAGGCCAGTTTCGGCTGAATTTGCTCTAAAAACTCTGGACTGGACGAGCCTTTGGAACCATGGTGCCCTGCTTTTAAGACATCTGCTTTTAGCTGAGGGAATCGCTGCAGCAGTTCAAGTTCTCCCTGCCTTTCCAAATCACCTGTAAACAAAAATTTTGTCTGAAAGAACTCCCCATAGAGTACAATCGAATCATCATTTCCACCGTCGCCTGTCCCGCTGGGATAGAGAACCTGCAAAGCTGAGTCAAATACCGGAATCTCATCTCCAACTTTTACGACATGGACAGAACTTTCTATCTGCTCCAGCTTTTGAACAAAATCAGGCTGAGTGAGACTTCCTTTGGAAACATAGATTTCCTTGATGGAAAAATGCTTAGCTACCTCCAGCATATCTCCCATGTGATCGGTATCGGTATGAGTCAGGACCAATACATCCAGACTAGCAACACCACGACTTTTGAGATAGGGAATTAAGGTCTTTTCTGCATTGGATGAAGTCTGTCGCTCCTGCCAAGCCTCTTTCTTTCCTATCTCGACTCGTCCCCCAACGTCAATCAAAATCGTCCTGCCCTGCCATTCCCGGAGAAAAATGCTATCTCCCTGACCAATATCCACTACTGTAATCTCATTTTGCAGCGGATGCTTTGTTAGGAAAAATAAGAGAAGAGCAAGCAAACTAAAAGATAAAAGCCAGCTTTTCTTTCTCCGAAAGTCATAGATTAAAGCCAAAACCAAAAGCAAAGCGAACAGTAACCAGAGGTTGGGCTTCCCAAAAATCAAAGGGCGCGGAGCAAAATCAGCTACCCAACGAATCACATCTTCAAGCATCTCAAAGAAAAAATTGACCTGAGAGATTTTTATCAGTGGTGACAAAATAAAAATGAGAGTTAACCCTGGCAGCATCAGTAGGTCAAAGAGTAGTGAAAATAGAAAAGTTAAAATCACGGACCAAGGCTGAAATTCAGAAAAATAGTAGATCAGTATAGGCAAAATCCCCAATGAAATAGTCAGACTTTCCGCTAAAAGTTTTCGAATCGACGGCAACTTTTCAAAATCCATCATAGAAATCAAAAAGGCATAAGCGCAGGATAAGACACCTCCTGCTGTCAGAAGAAAATTGGTCTTGATAATAAAGAGAACCGTCAGTGTCATAGCAAAGTTATCTAATCTGGTCAGTCCTTGCTGGGCCAACAACTTCTGAACTAAGCTTCTGACGACAGAAACAGAAAAGCCTGTCAGTCCAGCATAGATAAATGAAAAAGGCAGCTGCAAAGCATTTACTGTCTCCCTCTTCATCCCCAAACGTAGAAGAATTCTACGAAAACCATCCAAAAAGAAACCTACCTGCATACCAGACAAGGCAAACAAATGGATGATGCCCAAGCTAGAATATAGGTCACTCATTTCCGCAAACTCCGTATCTAAGTCACCAAACAAGAGTCCTGTCATGTAATGGCTCATTGGACTAGGAAAATTATTTCGAATATAGACCAGCGCTTTTCTGCGCCAGATAGACAGCGAATCCAGTGGATTCAGGCTGGAAATTAGTCTTAGTGACTGAATCTTATTGATTTTTAAGGTACGATAAATCCCCTGACTCTTTAAATAAGCCTGATAGTCAAAGCCCGAAAAATTTCGTTGTTGCTGGGCCTGTTCAAACTCTCCTTCAATATCAAGGACGACCAAATCTGTCAGTTGCTGAAAAGCTTCCTTTTCACTGGCTGATTTGATCTTGTAGAAGACCTGATAAAGCCGATCGTTTGCTCGCCCTCGAAAAGATAGGGAGTCTCCATTGACCTTGATAGTATCTGGCAAGACCTGAACCAAGCTAGCTGAAGGAGATTCCTGCCTAAAGGCCTGCTCTGCTATTTCCCGACGAAGCAAGAAAAAGAGGGCAAAAAGGGACAGGAATGCCAAAGCAGCTAGACTTCTCTTGAGAGGATAGCTGAAAAAGAGACGAAGTAGAAGGACACCCAACCCAAAATAAGCCAAGGAACTGCCACAATAGACTGCAAAATAGGCCCATACAAGGATGAAAGCCAGATAGATTGGGGCGATAGGTAGCTTTTTAATCCACTGTGACATATTCTTTCAGCTTTTCTAAGGTCTTATCTCCAATACCTGACACCTTTTTCAGATCATCTACTGACTTAAAGCGGCCACTGCTTTCGCGGTAGGCGATTATGTCAGAAGCCCGCTTCTGTCCGATGCCTGAAATAGTCTGCAGTTCAGCCTCTGTCGCCGTATTTAGATTGACCTTGTCCGACTTTCCACCACTGGCACCAGCAGAATCAGTAGCTCCTGCTTGATGCTGGCCAGTCTGTGTGACATCGGCTCCTTCTTCACCAATTTTTGCCACATAGATTACTGCTTCATCCGTTAATTTTTGTGCCTGATTGATGGACTTAGCCTCGGCGTCTGCTATCAATCCGCCAGCTTTTTGGATGGCTTCATGGACTCTCGCTCCTGCTCTCAGCTCATAGACACCAGGATTCTTGACTGCTCCCTTAATATCCACAGTGACCTGCTCACTCTCCTCTTCGTCCGCCTTAGCCTTAGAAACAATCCTTTCGCTTTCTTCATCAGCTGAGCTGGATGAGGAAGTTACCTCTTGACTTAAGGCGGCCACCTGATTTTGCGGCTGGTGATTTCCTTTGATGAGGAAAAAGCCACCTAGCACAGCGCCAACTACTGCCAGACCGACAAAGAGCTTGTATTCTTTCAGCTTTTCAATGATTTCTTCAAGCATATTTTTCTCCTTTGTCTTTTTATTCGAAAAAAATTCAAAAAAATATGACAAACTGAGAGAATTTTCAGCTTGTCATATTTTAAAATCTTTATTTTGCAAGTAGTTGTATAGATAGAAGAGGCATTGATGAAAATAGGAACTGTAATATCAATTTACTTTGCTTATCCTGTATATCCAAGCTTCTAACTTTTGAGCTCTGCTATGTAAAAACGTCAGATTTGCCAAAAGAAAAGCCATCACAAGCACGCTTAGAATCAGAAGTAGCGGCCAAGAAACCGACTGCTGACATAGATAAAGGATGAAGACTAAGATAAGCATAGGAAAAGTCGTCAGAGCTGTGAAGCCGCCCGGTACCCAGCGACGAAAGCGAAACACTTGCATGATATGGCCCAGCAGATGAAGAGTATGACAGAAACCAATAGCCAAAGCTAGCTCAGGAATGCGAAATAGAATCGCAAGCAACAAAAGGATAAAAGCCAGTAGAAATTCCTCTGCAATCATCAGAGCAATGCTTTCAGCAGAAAGATAACTCCCTCTCCTAGCAATGAACATCTCCTTTTGATAGCCTTGATGGTCTTGATTCTGAGAAATCCAAGGCCGAATCAGGATAATCTCATCAAACTCGTGCAGCATAAACAGTGATAAGGTTACAAAAGATAAAAAAGCAAGAGACATAGCATCCTCCTTATAAAACATACCAACATTATAACTCACTTGCATACAAAAATCAGCTCCCAAGCAAGATTGCTCAGCAAGCTGATTAGTATCTTATTTTCTATGCTTATCTGGATCCCAGACAAAGCTAGCAAAAAAGCTGAAAATGATGGTCAAAATTCCAATCAAAATAGCAGGAATAAAGACAAAGGCACGTAAAATCCGCAAGAAAATATTGCCTTTCTTTTGTGTCTGGTAAGGTGCTACTTCAGCATCCAGACGGTCAAACTCAGCATGAACACGGCGAGCCACTTCCTCAACTCCCTCATCATTCATCTTCTTAATGTCTGAAATATCAATTGGATTACCAAAATTCATGTCCACGCGCTCTCCAGCTGCCAAGCCTTTGAGGCTCATGGGACCAGCATAGACCACTGGCATGATACGGACCTTAGCCATCTTAGCAATCACTGCTACTCCTCCCTTGACATCTGTAGAATGGCGGCTGCCGCTTGGGAACATAATCAGGGAACGATTGCTCTTTTTCAGCATATTGACAGGGTATTTGATAGCTGACGGGCCAGGATTTTCTCGGTCGATAGGAAAGGCACCACACATGCGAATCCACCAGCCGAACACCCGATTTTCAAAAAGCTGTTTCTTGGCCATGAAAATGAACTGCTTGGGCTTGGTCGCAAAAGCCATGTAAACTGGATCCCACCATGTCCGATGAGGGGCAACCAAGATATAATTTTCATCTTTTGAAGGAATCTTTTCTTTATTGTGGTAGTGTGCATTGCCGTTCAAGGTCCACAGGATAAAAATCACTAAACCTCGCAAATAAGTATAAAACATAAACTCTCCTTATTTCAAACTGTGATTGTACTTGAAATTTATTACATCCTTTCTCATTATACCCTATACCCTTATAGTCTGCAATATTTTTCCAAACTTTGGCTGTAACAGCTGATTCTGATAGCCATTTCCATAAAAAAATGGTATCATTAATCTCATGAATAAGAAAGAATTAATCGGTTTAAACCAAACCCAAGTAGATGAAAAAATTTCGCAGGGCTTGACCAACGATTTTACAAGTGACACCAGTACTAGTAACTGGCAAATCGTTAAGCGGAATGTTTTCACCCTTTTTAATGCCCTTAACTTTGTTATTGCTCTAGCCTTGGTCTCTGTCCAAGCCTGGAGCAATCTGGTCTTCTTCGCTGTAATCAGCTTTAACGCCGTTACTGGTATTATTACAGAGCTGCGAGCCAAACACATGATTGACAAGCTCAATCTGGTCAGCCGAGAGCTGGTCACAGTCATCCGCAACGGCCAGGAAGTCAAGATTCAGCCAGAAGAAATTGTACTGGGTGATCTGATCAAGCTGTCAGCCGGCGAGCAAATTCCCAGTGACGCCCGTGTAGTAGAGGGTGTTGCCGAGGCCAATGAAGCCATGCTGACAGGTGAGAGTGACTTGGTTCTCAAGGAAGAAGGCGCCGAGCTGCTGTCTGGTAGCTTTCTGGCTAGTGGGCAGATTTATGCTGAGGTGCACCATGTCGGCGCAGACAACTATGCCAACAAGCTCATGACTGAGGCTAAAACACTCAAGCCTATCAACTCGCGCATTCTTTACAATCTTGGGAAAATTTCCCGCTTTACCGGAAAAATTATCATTCCTTTCGGAATGGCTCTCTTCTTTGAAGCCCTGATGATAAAGGGATTGCCTGTCAAAAACTCTGTCATTACCAGCTCAACAGCTCTTTTGGGTATGCTGCCTAAGGGAATCGCCCTGCTGACAGTCACGTCACTTCTGACAGCTGTCATCAAGCTAGGTATGCGCAAGGTTCTTGTTCAGGAAATGTATTCTGTTGAAACTCTGGCTCGGGTGGATACTCTCTGCCTGGACAAGACCGGGACAATTACCCAAGGTAAGATGACTGTTGAAGCCTTGCATAGCCTGTCGGATAAGTTTTCTGATGAGACCGTCGGTCAAATCTTAGCAGCCTACATCCAAACCAGCGAGGATAATAACCCAACTGCTCAGGCTATCCGCAAGGGCTACGGCCATCTGGACCATGCCTATACTAGCGATAATGTCATCCCATTTTCTAGTGACCGAAAATGGGGCGCTATGCATTTATCCAGTGTCGGAACTATCTTTCTGGGAGCGCCCGAAATGCTGCTGGACAGCAATCCTGCAGCGGTTGGAGAGGCTCAAAAACGCGGATCTCGGGTTTTGGTACTGGCTCACAGCGACCAAGTGCTAGACAAACACAGCATCCGTCTGCCTGAAGATATGACTGCTCTGGCTGTTCTGGAAATCACCGACCCTATTCGTGAGGGAGCGGCTGAGACACTGGACTATCTGCGTTCTCAGGATGTTGATCTGAAAATCATCTCTGGTGACAATCCTGTGACCGTTTCCCATATTGCGAGCCAGGCTGGATTTGCCAACTACGACAGCTACATCGACTGCTCTAAAATCAGCGACCAAGAACTGGTTGAGCAAGCAGAAGAAACAGCCATCTTTGGCCGTGTTTCTCCCCATCAGAAGAAGCTGCTCATCCAGACTCTTAAAGCCGCTGGTCGGACAACAGCCATGACGGGAGATGGTGTTAATGATATCTTGGCCTTACGTGAAGCAGACTGTTCCATCGTCATGGCCGAGGGAGACCCCGCAACTCGGCAAATTGCCAACTTGGTCCTTCTTAACTCCGACTTTAACGATGTCCCTGAGATTCTTTTTGAAGGTCGCCGGGTCGTTAACAATATCGGCCGGATTGCTCCGATTTTCTTCATCAAGACCATCTATTCCTTTATCCTAGCTATCATCTGTATCGCCAGTATCCTGCTCGGAAAACCTGAATACCTCTTGATTTTCCCATTCATCCCGATTCAGATCACCTTGATTGACCAGTTTGTCGAAGGTTTCCCACCCTTTGTCCTCACCTTTGAGCGCAATATTAAGCCGGTTGAAAAGCACTTCCTCAAACGCTCCCTGCAGCTGGCTCTGCCAAGCTCCCTTATGATTGTCTTCAGCGTGCTATTTGTCCGCATCTGGGGCAGCAGCCATGGCTGGAGTGACATAGAAATGTCCACCCTGACCTACTACTTGCTAGGCAGCATCAGCTTCCTGTCCGTCATTAGGGCCTGTCTGCCACTCAACCTCTGGCGCAGCCTGCTCATTATCTTTTCTGTCTTTGGCTTCTATCTATCAGCCTTTGTCCTGCAGCACCTTTTGGAAATTGCAACGCTGACAGCCGCAACTTTGCCAGTCTACCTGATTCTCATGGTCGTTTTCGGACTTGTCTTTGTTGCCTGCACCATCAAGCAGAAATACAGATTTGATTAAGGTCTGAATTAGCATTTAAGCTCATGGAAACATGCGAGAACCGTCGCATGTTTTTTTGATTGTGCAAAAACTTCCCATATCCCTTTGGAATCCTTGCTAAATCATGCTATAATTGACTTATGAACGAAGCAAAACTAAAAGACGGAGAACGCGTCAACCAGCTCTTTTCGACGGATGTCAAGATTATTCAAAATAGTGAGGTCTTCAGCTATTCGGTAGACAGCGTGCTGCTTTCCCGCTTTCCCAAGCTGCCCCAGCGGGGTCTAATCGTTGATCTCTGTGCTGGAAATGGCGCCGTTGGACTTTTTGCCAGCACTCGGACCAAGGCCAAGATTCTAGCAGTCGAGATCCAGGAACGCCTGGCAGACATGGCCGAGCGCTCCATTGAGCTCAATGATTTGACTCAGCAAATGCAGGTCATTCAGGACGATTTGAAAAACCTAGGCCAATATATCACTGGCAGCAGGGTTGATATGATTCTCTGCAATCCCCCATATTTCAAGGTTGACAAGCAATCCAATCTCAATGAAAGCCAGCACTACCTTTTAGCCCGCCATGAAATCTCAACCAATCTGGAAGAAATTTGCAAGATTGCCCAGCGAGTTCTCAAATCCAATGGTCGGTTGGCTATGGTTCATCGACCAGAACGCTTTTTAGATATTTTAGATACCATGCAAGCCCACAACTTGGCTCCCAAGCGCATCCAGTTTGTCTATCCAAAGTTGGGTAAAGAGGCCAATATGCTGCTTATCGAAGCTATTAAAGATGGTTCCCGCGACGGTCTAAAAATCCTGCCCCCTCTCTTTATTCACAATCAGGACGG
>CAUVQK010000013.1:0-10682 GCA_963553705.1 uncultured Streptococcus sp. | reverse complement strand
CATTATCAAGAAAAGGAAGTAATAATAGTGGTTACAACTTATCTTCTGACAACTGGTTGGTATGAGGAGTTTCTCAAGATCATTCCAGATGGTAAATTATTTAGTTTAAGGGCTGTTTTTGAGGCCATTCCAGGCATTTTGCAAAATCTGCCAATCACCCTTCTTTTGACGGTGGGGGGTGCAGTCTTTGGTATTATGCTGGCCATGGTTTTTGCTGTCGTCAAGATTAATCGGGTTAAAGTCCTGTATCCGATTCAGGCTTTCTTTGTCAGTTTTCTGAGAGGAACGCCGCTGCTGGTTCAGCTCATGCTGACCTATTTTGGGATTCCTTTATTGCTGAAGGCCATCAATCAGCAGTATGGTACAAGCTTTAATATCAACGACATTCCAGCGTCTGTCTTTGCGATCGTTGCCTTTGCTTTCAATGAAGCGGCTTATGCCAGTGAGACCATCCGGGCAGCAATCTTGTCCGTAGATCCGGGAGAAATCGAGGCTGCTCGCAGTTTAGGGATGACCAACAAGCAGGTTTATATGCGTGTCATTATCCCCAATGCAGCGGTGGTTGCGACGCCTAGTCTGATTAATTCCCTGATTGGCTTGACCAAGGGTACTTCTCTGGCTTTTAGTGCTGGTGTAGTGGAAATTTTTGCCAAGGCACAGGCTATCGCAGGGGCTGACTATCGCTACTTTGAGCGCTTTATCTCGGTGTCCCTGATTTATTGGGCAGTCAATATTCTTATTGAGCAACTTGGCCGCTGGATCGAAAAGATGATGGATATCAAGCAGCCAGATAAATTTGAATCGCTTCAGCAAGCAGAAGGAGAAGGAATCTGATGATTAATATTTCACATTTAAGTAAGACTTTTTCAGGTCAAAAGGTTCTGGATGATCTTAGTTTGGAAATTCAAAAAGGCGAAGTGGTGGCTCTGATTGGCTCTTCTGGTGCTGGGAAGTCAACCTTTCTCCGCAGCCTCAACTATCTGGAACAGCCTGATAGCGGAAAGATTACTATCGACGGCTTCAAAGTAGATTTTTCGAGGATTTCCAAAGATGAGATTTTGCTGCTGCGCCGCAAGCTAGCCATGGTCTTTCAGCAGTTTAACCTCTTTTCCCGCCGGACAGCTCTGGAAAATGTCAAGGAAGGTCTGCTGGTAGTTAAGAAACTGTCAGACCAAGAGGCGACCAAGCTAGCCAAGGAAGAGTTAGCAAAGGTTGGCTTGTCAGACCGAGAAAATCACTATCCTAGACATCTGTCAGGCGGTCAGAAGCAGCGGGTGGCCTTGGCAAGGGCTTTGGCTATGAATCCAGATGTTCTTTTGCTAGACGAGCCGACCTCGGCCTTGGATCCCGAGTTAGTCGGAGAAGTAGAAAAATCAATCGCTGATGCAGCCAAGTCTGGCCAAACCATGATTCTGGTCAGTCATGATATGTCCTTTGTCGCTCAGGTGGCTGACAGAGTGCTTTTTTTGGACAAGGGGAAAATCATAGAGTCTGGGACACCAGATGAGATTATCCATCATCCAAAGGAAGAAAGAACCAAGGAATTTTTTGCTAGTTACAAACGGACCTATATTTGATATAATAGAGACAGTGAAGGCTCAGTTGGCTAGACCAGCTGAGTTTGTTTTCAGTCTTGGCGTGCAGTGGAGCAGGCCTTCTTATCTAGTTGGTGTTTTATGCTAACGGTTAGGTTTGGAGTTGTTCTTATTTTTGTAGAATAAGGCTGATTGACCTTTGAGGAGTTGACATGTTAGATCAAATATTTGCACTTTATATCGAGAGCTTGCTTTATACAGCAGTCGGTGTAGGGATCATTGCGGGTTTATGGATTGGACTGCGGATGATTCGCTGCAAGGACAAGACAGCTAAGGAGCGCCAGAGTCATCTGTACGATGTTCTTCTGATTGTCATTATGACGATTCCAGTCCTGTCTTTTGCGACACTGGGCTTGCTCATTGTTCTAAAAGCTTAAATGCTTGTAAAATTGTAGAAAAGTTGTTAGAATAATTCTAGTTACAACAAGGAGAAAGAAGAGTTATGTACGATACAATTATTATTGGAGCTGGGCCTGCCGGCATGACAGCTGCCCTCTATGCAGCCCGCAGCAACCTAAAAGTTGCCCTGCTGGAGCGTGGTATTCCTGGCGGCCAGATGAACAATACTGCTGACATTGAAAACTACCCGGGCTATGCCAATATCAGCGGTCCAGAGCTAGCAGAGAAAATGTTTGAGCCTCTTGAGAATCTAGGGGTAGAACATCTCTTTGGCCTAGTAGAAAAAATTGAAGATCGGGGCGATTTTAAGGAAATCATCACAGAAGATGAGCGTTTTGAAGCTAAAACAGTCATCGTTGCTTCTGGTGCCAATCATCGTCATCTGGGGGTTCCTGGAGAGGAAGACTACAACAGCCGCGGGGTTTCCTACTGTGCGGTCTGTGATGGTGCCTTCTTCCGTGATGAAGATTTGCTGGTTGTCGGTGGTGGGGACTCGGCGGTAGAGGAAGCTATTTTCCTGACGCGCTTTGCAAAAAGTGTGACCATCGTTCACCGTCGCGATGAGCTGCGAGCACAAAAAGTGTTGCAGGATCGCGCTTTTGCCAACGAAAAGATTCGCTTTGTCTGGGACTCTGTGGTGGAAAGCATCCATGGTGATGAGCGTAAGGTGACTGGCGTAACCTTTAAGAATGTCAAGACGGGTGAGCTTAGTCAGGCAGAGTTTGGTGGCATCTTCATTTATGTCGGTCTGGATCCGGTTAGTGAATTTGCTAAGGATTTGGGCATTACTGATGAGGCTGGCTGGATTCTGACGGATCATCAGATGAAAACGTCAGTAGCCGGTATTTACGCTGTTGGTGATGTTCGCCAGAAAGACCTGCGCCAGATTACGACAGCTGTTGGTGATGGTGCCATTGCCAGTCAGGAAGCCTACAAATATCTTACAGAGCAAGCATAAAAATATAAGCTAAGCAAGTGTGTCTATTCAGGTGAGTTGACAGGATTTGCTTAGCTTTTTTGGAATTATGATATAATAAAAGATATCTAGCGTAAAGGAGCAAGAAGATGTACCCAGATGATAGTTTAACGTTGCACACTGATTTGTACCAAATCAACATGATGCAGGTTTATTTCAAGCAAAATATTCACAACAAGCATGCGGTTTTTGAAGTTTTTTTCCGTAAGAATCCTTTTAATAACGGCTACGCAGTCTTTGCGGGCTTGGAAAGAATTATTTCCTATCTCAATAATCTAACGTTCAGCCAGAGCGATTTAGATTATTTGCAATCCTTGGGCTATCACGGAGAGTTTCTGGATTATTTACGAAATCTCAAGATGAGCCTGACAGTAAGGTCTGTTCAGGAAGGTGATTTGGTTTTTGCCAATGAGCCAATCGTGCAGGTGGAAGGTCCACTGGCTCAGTGTCAGCTGGTTGAGACTGCTCTGCTCAATATCGTTAATTTTCAGACGCTGATTGCCACCAAGGCAGCTCGTATCCGCTCTGTCATCGAAGATGAGCCTCTGATGGAGTTTGGAACTCGCCGGGCCCAGGAAATGGACGCTGCTATTTGGGGGACTAGGGCTGCTGTGATTGGCGGAGCTAACGG
This sequence comes from uncultured Streptococcus sp., assembly GCA_963553705.1. GTDB lineage: Bacteria > Bacillota > Bacilli > Lactobacillales > Streptococcaceae > Streptococcus. The sequence goes on along the minus strand of CAUVQK010000013.1, from coordinate 7,081 downwards.
AACCAGCAATGTTCGGGCTGGCAAGCTCTTTGATATTCCTGTTTTAGGAACACATGCCCATGCTCTCGTTCAAGTCTATGGGAATGATTATGAAGCCTTTAAAGCTTATGCTGAGACTCATCATAACTGTGTTTTCTTAGTAGATACCTACGATACACTGCGTCTAGGTGTTCCAGCAGCCATTCGGGTGGCGCGTGAGCTAGGAGACAAGATTAAGTTTCTGGGTGTTCGTATTGACTCAGGAGACCTTGCTTATATTTCTAAGAAAGTTCGGCAGCAATTAGATGAAGCTGGCTTTCCTGATGCTAAGATTTATGCGTCCAATGATTTGGATGAAAATACCATTCTCAACTTGAAAATGCAAAAGGCTAAGATTGATGTCTGGGGCGTGGGTACCAAGTTGATTACAGCCTATGACCAGCCGGCTTTAGGAGCAGTTTATAAGATTGTAGCTATTGAAGATGAGAATGGAGAATTGCGCAATACCATCAAGCTGTCCAATAATGCTGAAAAAGTTTCTACTCCAGGCAAGAAGCAGGTTTGGCGTATTACCAGTCGTGAAAAAGGGAAGTCCGAGGGAGACTACATTACCTATGATGGCCTTGATGTCAATGGTTTGGAAGAGCTGGAAATGTTCCATCCAACCTATACCTATATCAATAAAACTGTCAAAAATTTTGATGCCGTACCGCTTTTGGTCGATATTTTCCAAGAAGGTAATTTAGTCTATAATCAGCCGAGCCTGACTGAAATTCAAGCCTATGCCCGTAAGGAATTTGATAAACTTTGGGATGAGTACAAGCGGGTTCTCAATCCACAGGATTATCCAGTTGACTTGGCTCGAGATATCTGGCAGGATAAGATGGACTTAATTGACCAGATGCGCAAGAAAGCCTACCAGACAGGAGCAGAAAAATGAGTCTACAAGAGGAAATCATCGCTCAATTGGGCGTCAAACCAGTCATAAATCCGGAGGAAGAAATCCGCAAGTCGATAGACTTTCTCAAGGCCTATCTGAGGAAGCACCCTTTTTTGAAAAGTTATGTTCTGGGAATTTCTGGTGGTCAGGATTCTACTTTGGCTGGCCGCTTAGCTCAGCTGGCTGTAGAGGAAATGCGGGCTGAGACTGGCGATGATGGCTATCGCTTTATCGCTGTCCGCCTGCCTTACGGTGTTCAGGCAGATGAAGATGATGCGCAAAAGGCTCTGGCTTTTATCCAGCCTGATGTCAGTCTGACAGTCAATATCAAGGAATCAGCTGATGCTATGACAAAGGCTGTGGAGGCAACGGGTGCCAAAGTTTCTGATTTTAACAAGGGCAATATCAAGGCCCGCAGCCGTATGATTGCCCAGTATGCTTTGGCTGGTTCATACAGTGGGGCTGTCATTGGGACGGATCATGCTGCAGAAAATGTCACGGCCTTTTTCACCAAGTTTGGGGATGGCGGAGCAGATATCTTACCACTTTACCGTCTCAATAAACGTCAAGGCAAGCAGCTTTTGGCCGCCTTAGGAGCGGATCCGGCCCTCTATGAAAAGGTACCGACGGCTGATTTGGAAGAAGAAAAACCTGGGATTGCTGATGAAGTCGCTCTGGGCGTGACCTATAATGAAATTGACGACTACCTCGAAGGCAAGTCTATTTCAGCCCAAGCTCAAGAAACTATCGAATCTTGGTGGCATAAAGGTCAGCACAAACGCCATTTGCCAATTACAATTTTTGACGAATTTTGGAAGTAAACATCTCTATCGAAACATTTTAGTCTGAACCAAGAAATGAGGAAGCTATGAAAAAGATAGGTACACAGTCTATTGAAACGAAACGTCTCTTGCTCAGGCCTTTTATAAAATCAGATTATCAAGCTATGTACGACAATTGGGCTTCACGTCCAGATAATTTGCTGCATGTGACCTGGGATGCTCATGAGAGCCCTGATGTCACCCAACAGTCTATTACTCGCTGGGTTGAGAATTATCAAAACATGGATTTTTACAAGTGGGGCATCTGTCTGAAAGAAAATCCTTATTCTGTAATCGGTGACATCAGTGTGGTGGACATGGATGAGGCAGTTAATGCTTGCGAGGTTGGTTACATTCTATGTAAAGACTATTGGGGACAGGGGTTGATGACAGAAGCTTTGAAAGCTGTTTTAATCTACCTCTTGCAAGACGCAGGATTCAATCGTGTCACAGCAAGATTTGTAACAGCCAATCCAGCTTCGGGGCGTGTTATGGCTAAAGCTGGAATGAGCTACGAAGGCACTTTTCGTCAGGCTGTATTTCATAAAGGACAAGTCAAAGATTTTTCCGTCTATGGAATCCTAAGATCCGATTTAGAAAAAGGCTAGGACTCTTTTGTCCAGCCTTTTTACTTGCGCTCCTTTTTTAAAGTTCTATAATAGATGTATAATGACAAGGAGGATTCTATGCATTCGTTAGAACAAGATTTTACAGATAAGCTGTATGCTGCTTATGAGGCCAATCCCAAGTTTGCAGCAATGGAAAATGCCATCAGCCACAATGGCCTTTTGGCTTCCTTAGAGAAGCGAAGCGCCGCTGTGGAAAACACACCTGTCTTTTCGCTGGATCTTACTAAGGACAAGGTTAGCGACCAGAAAGCTTCTGGACGCTGTTGGATGTTTGCAGCTCTTAATACCTTCCGCCACAAGATGATTGCTGGTTTCCAACTGGAGGATTTTGAGCTATCTCAAGCCCATACTTTCTTTTGGGATAAATATGAAAAATCCAACTGGTTCTTGGAGCAGGTGATTGCGACAGCTGACCAAGAATTGACCAGTCGTAAGGTCAAGTTTCTCTTAGATACGCCTCAGCAGGATGGCGGTCAATGGGATATGGTTGTTTCCCTCTTTGAGAAATACGGCGTCGTGCCTAAGTCAGTCTATCCGGAGTCAATTTCTTCCAGTAACAGCCGTGAGCTCAATCAAATTCTCAATAAGCTCTTGCGCCAGGATGCACAGATTTTGCGAGAATTAGTGGCAGAGGGTGCAAACTCATCAGAACTTCAGACCAAGAAAGAAGAACTCCTCCAAGAAGTCTTTAACTTCCTAGCTATGAATTTAGGCTTGCCGCCTCGCCAGTTTGACTTTTCTTATCGCGATAAGGACAATCATTTCCACAGCGAGAGCGGATTGACACCTCTGACTTTTTATCAAAAATATGTCGATCTCAAGCTAGCTGACTATGTCTCTATCATCAATGCACCGACTGCTGACAAGCCTTATGGACGGTCCTATACAGTTGAGATGTTGGGCAATGTCGTTGGAAGTAAGCCGGTTCGTTATTTGAATGTTGAAATGAACCGACTAAAAGAGCTGGCTATTGCTCAAATGCAGGCTGGTGAGACCGTTTGGTTTGGCTCGGATGTTGGTCAGTCTAGCAATCGTAAGGCTGGTGTTATGGCTGAGGGGATGCACGATTTCACTGCCAGCATGGATATTCAAATAACTCAGGACAAGGCTGGCCGCTTGGACTATAGCGAAAGCCTCATGACCCACGCCATGGTCTTGACGGGAGTGGACTTGGATGAAAATGGCAAGGCTAAGAAATGGAAGGTCGAAAACTCATGGGGCGAAAAGGTTGGTAACAAGGGCTATTTCGTAGCCTCTGACGCTTGGATGGATGAGTATACCTATCAAATCGTCGTCCGAAAGGAGTTTCTGACTGCCGCAGAATTAGCAGCATATGAAGCAGAGCCTACTGTCTTATCTCCCTGGGATCCCATGGGTGCTTTGGCAAAGTAAGCTTTGATGAGAGAATAAGAAAAGAGTAAGAATTTTTCATTCTTACTCTTTTAGTTTGTGTTCTAATCTTCGTCACTCTAGTCATCTCCACCGTTACCGGAAGAGGAGTCATTGTGGCTAGAAGAGTTATTGTTTGAATCACCAGAATGCTCACTAGAAGCTGATGTGTCAGAGCTAGCTTCTGTACTGTAACTGCTATAGCTAGAATAGTTATAGTACTGCTGGTTATTGTAGTAACGGTTATAGCCAGTACCACTGTTGAGGTAGACATAAGAGCCACTGCGGTAGAGACCATCTGGCATTTCCCAATCCTCTGAAGCAGAGCCATCTTGAGCCAGGTAAAGCATCATTTCGCGGTAGACATCTGTCGCAACCTTAACCCCGTCATCAAGGATTGGTGTCAGACGGTTTGAGTAGCCGGTCCAAACAGCCATTGAATACTTAGGCGTGTAACCAACGAAGAGCTCGTCTGGTGTGACAATGCTAGAGTAGTAGTAAGGCTTGGTCAGCTTGGCTAATTCATCATCAGCATAGTTGGAGGTTCCGGTCTTACCGGCCTGATAAACCCCAGAGATAGCAGCGTTTGTACCTGTACCAGACTGCAAGACTGTTTTCATCATATCAGTCATCATGTAGGCTGTCGTTTCCTTCATAGCCTTGGAACCATTGTTGGAGAAGGTCTTCTCCGTTCCGTCACTGAAGACGACGCGATTGACATACTGAGGTTTGTAGTAAGTACCGCCATTGGCAAAAGCAGCATAGGCAGCAGCCATTTTTTCACTGCTGGCTCCGTACTCGTTACCGGATTTGCTGGTATTACTTGAAAAGGCATTAACATAAAACATTTCAGGATAGTTAATCCCAATACGATTTAGGAACTTGAGGGACTCATCCAGACCAACGGCTTCCAGCGTTTTCACGGCAGGAACGTTCCGGGATTCCTGAATAGCGTATTGAATCGTCATCCCGCCATAATATTTCTTATCCCAGTTGTAGACTGGTGTGCTGGAATACGGGAAGTTATATGGAGCATCCGTGATAGGAGCAGCTGTTGAAGTATAGACTTCATTTTCAAGAGCTGGAGCATAATCCGTGATTGGTTTCATAGTTGAACCAAAGTCACGGTTGGTTTCAACAGCTTGGTTGGTCCCAAAGGATACGTTGGTAGACTGGTGACGGGCACCGAGTTGGGCAATGACTTTACCAGTTTGGACATCCATAACTGTAGAGGCAACCTGCATTTCATCATCTGGATAAGCTACATAGTCTTCAGTATTGTAAATATCCCAGAGTTTCTGTTGAGCCTCTGTGTTGACGTTTGTATAGACTTCCATACCAGTTGTCAGGACATTATAACCAGTTTCTTCTTCAACCTGTTCAATTGCTTCTTTGATATAGTTATCCATGTAAGCTGGGTAGCTAGTAGAAGCTTTCAGACTTTGAAGTCCGTCGGTTACAGGTGTGTTTTTGGCTTGCTCATACTGTTCATCTGTGATGTATTTGAGATCGTGCATCTCACGAAGTACCAGATTACGGCGATTGGTTGCAGCCTCTGGATGGGTGTAGGGGTCGTATTGATTCGGTGCCTGAGGCATACCTGCCAGCAGAGCCGTTTGGTGTAAGCTCAAATCTTTTAGGTCCTTGCCATAGTAGCTTCGGGCTGCTGTCTGCATACCGTAGTTACTGTTAGACATGTAGACTTTGTTGACATAATAGGTCAAGATTTGCTGCTTGGTCGCTTTACGCTCAAGCTGAGCGGCCAGCCAAGCTTCTTGGATTTTACGTGAAAGAGTCGCATCTGAAGAAGAAGTTGAGAAATAGGACAGCTTAATCAACTGCTGGGTCAGAGTTGATCCCCCTTGGCGACCTCCGCGGATGTTGCTAACAAGGGCACCTGCAATCCGAATAAAGTCCACCCCGCGGTGATTGAAGAAGCGATGGTCTTCGATGGCGACAATGGCGTTAACCAAATCCGTAGGAATTTCACTAGTTTCAGCATTGACACGCTTTTCAGCGCCTAGGTCAGCAATCAAATTGTTATTGCTGTCAAAAATCTTACTGGATGTGGTCGCGATGAGGTCTTTTTCAGAAAGCTTGGGAGCCTTGACAGCATAGTAGGTAAATACCAAACAGCCAATCACGAATCCAATCATAAGCAGGGTTATAAGTGCACTTGCAAGATATTTTAAAGCCTGCATAAGAGTTTGTTTATTCATTTATAATACCACCTAGTAGTTTTTGTTCGATAATTTCAAGATAAGGGATGCTGGGAAGCTGCTGCATTTCAATCGGATAACCATGCTCTTGAATATAGCTTAAGGGCATGGACTTCCCTCCCTTGTCGATCTTGTAAAACTCAATTAAATAAGAAGCGGGAAGCAGGTAAGTCTCCCTTAAGCTGGAAAAATGCAGTAAGACAAAGCAGATGCCCTTTTGCTCAAGGACTGCCTCCATATGATCAATCTGATGCGAATGAAAATTTTTCATGGGCATCGATTTTTTCTGTCGGGTTTCCTTGGCTTCAAAGTCAATATAATGGCCCTTGTAGACACCAGAATAGTCTGTTGTGGAAGCTTGCCGAAAGTAAGCCTCTACAATCTTGGCTCGGCTACGGTGCGGATAATCAACCTTGACAATCTGAATGGGGGTAGGCTTTTTATGGATGACTGCGAGTCCTCTGCTTAGATAGTAGTTGTTGGATTCGTTGATCATCTTTTCAAAAGACATCCCACGATTGGCAAAGTTAATCATGCCAGAAGCTGGCCTATTGATACTGCTTTTTGCCTTTAGCTTATGCGGATAGTTGACCATAAAACTCCTTATTGGTACAATAGCATCACTCTATTATACCACAAAAAACTTTTTTAAGGGAGAATAAATGACCAGTCTACTAATAACAGGCTACAAAGCCTTTGAAATCGGCATTTCGACGGAAAAAGATATGAGAATAAACATCATAAAAGAAGCCGCTAAAAGGGACTTGATCCGTTTTTTGGAAGATGGAGTGGATTGGCTGGTTTTTATGGGCAATCTGGGCTTTGAGTCTTGGGCCTTGGAGCAGGCCGATGACTTGAAAAAGGACTATGAGTTTCAGACGGCAACCATCTTTCTCTTTGAGAATCAAGGTGAAAATTGGAATGAAGCTAATCAGGCAAAATTAGCTGCTTTTAAGCAAACCGATTTCGTCAAGTATGCTTATCCGACCTACCAAAATCCTAGTCAGTTTCGTGATTACAATCAATTTATCATTCAAAATACGGACGGAGCCTACCTGTTTTACGATGAAGAACAGGAGACAAAATTGAAATATCTTTACCAAG
>CAUVQK010000012.1:0-10946 GCA_963553705.1 uncultured Streptococcus sp. | reverse complement strand
TCGTACTGGTTTTTTGTTTTATACCAAGCCTTCAAGCAGGCCTTTCATAAAGTTCTCTGAGTTGAACTCACCGATATCATCAATCTTTTCTCCAAAGCCAATCAGCTTCACTGGAATATCCAATTCCTGACGAATGGCTAGCACAACTCCGCCTCGGGCTGTTCCATCGATCTTTGTCAGTACAATTCCTGTGACTGGAGTGATTTTAGAAAATTCCTTGGCCTGAACCAGAGCATTCTGACCGGTTGAAGCATCGAGAGCTAGGAAAGTCTCATGCGGTGCTTCTGGATCCACCCGCTTAATAATGCGGCCAATTTTCTCCAGCTCAGCCATGAGGTTGTCCTTATTTTGCAGGCGGCCAGCCGTGTCAATCATAAGAACATCAACCTGCTCTGCCTGAGCGCGCTCCATACCGTCATATACGACGCTGGCAGGATCGCTCTTCTCAGGCCCCGTTACTACTGGAACATCTACGCGTCGACCCCATTCAGCCAACTGAGCCACTGCTCCAGCTCGGAATGTATCTGCTGCCACCAACATGACTTTCTTGCCTTGTTGTTTGTACTTGTAGGCTAGTTTACCGATAGAGGTGGTCTTACCGACTCCGTTGACCCCAACAAAGAGCATAACAGTTAGTCCATTTTGGAAATTGATTTTTTCATTAAAGCGGCCATCTTTCTCATATATGTCCACCAGTTTTTCAATAATCAGCTGGCGCAGAGCAGCTGGTTTTTTTGCATTTTCCAGACGGGCTTCATAGCGTAGTTCCTCAGTCAGACTGGAAGCCACTTGAACCCCTACATCACTAGTGATGAGCAGCTCTTCCAAGTCTTCGAAGAACTCTTCATCTACTGAGCGGAAATTAGCAAAGAAGGCATTGAGCCGTGCTCCAAATCCTGTCCGAGTCTTCTTTAGGCTGCGGTCATATTTTTCCTGAGTAGATTCCTCTTGAGGAAGTTCTGCAGACTCTTCTGTAGCGGCCGCTTCTGATTCTTCAGCAACATCAGCTGCTTGGTCGACCTGTTCTGATTCTGTTAGTGACTCAGCTTCTGTTTCTGGCTCGAACTCATTATTTGAATCAGTTACCATCTCGTCATAAGGAACAGCTTCATGCTCAGTATGAGATAATGCCTCATCCGAAAGATCCGCTTGTTCAACAAGCTCTTCTACCATTTCGTCACTGCTTTCAGGCTGGTGCTCTTTTAGAGTTTCTTCAGTCTGATTTGCTCCTTGAGCCACTTCTTGATTTTTTGCAATAATTTCTCTTTCATGCTCTGGCTCCTTGCTTTCTTCTAGGATAGCTTGAGATGCAAGCTCTTTAACATCAGCCAAACTATCTTTTGTATCCGAAATTTGGTCATCAAGTTGCTGCTCGCCCTGATAGGACTGAACAGCTTCCGCTTCAAGATTTTCTCCTGCTTCTGGAACAGGCGCTGTTTCTTCTTCAAGCTCGCCAATGTTTTCCAATGCTTCCTTGACAACTTCTTCAATCGGCGGTTCTTGTTTTTTTCGGCCGAAAAGGCGGTCAAATAATCCCATCGGCTAATCCTCCTTTAGTACATATTTTTCAATAGCCCAAGCCACTGCATCCTCATCATTGGTCATAGGTGTCACCACATTAGCTGCTTCTTTGACGATGGTTACTGCATTCTGCATGGCCACTCCCAAACCAGCCCACTCAATCATAGACAGATCGTTGGCTTCATCACCACAGGCTATGACCTGACTTCTCTCAATGCCTAAATGGGCAATCAGTTTCTCCAAACCATTAGCCTTATGGACATTTTTAGGGGACCACTCCAGCAACATTTCTCTAGATTTGAAAATCTCATAGCGCTCAAATAATTCTGGAGAGATTTGCTCAATAGCAGCATCCAGTGGTTCTTGAGCATAAGCAGTGACACATTTATTATAAGTCTGCTGACTGGACAAATCACTGAAATCAATAGACTCAAAGGTCAGAGCTGGATTGAACTGGGCATAAAGCGATTCTTGATCGGACTGAATTTGGTAGACAAGTCCTTCGCAGATAGCATCAAGCGGAATATGGAGCTTGCCTGTTTCCTCATAAATCCGATCTACATCATCATAAGAAAAGACTGTTTTATCAAGGATTTCTCCAGTGTTGCGCTGAACAAGACCACCATTAAAAGTAATGGTGTACTCATCTTCTCGACCGTCTGTTCCCAGCTCATGCAAGAAAAAGTCCATGGCTTTGAGGGGGCGGCCAGTAGTCAGAACTACCTTAACTCCCTTGGCCTGAGCCGCTTTTAAAGCTGCTAAATTGCGCTCAGAAATCTTCTTGTCTGAATTTAAAAGAGTTCCATCCAAGTCCAGAGCAATCAGTTTTATATCTGCCATTATAATCCCTCCATGTAAGTGATAACCGACTGAGCATCATGGTGACCGATGACTTCCTTGGCCACTTCTAAAATCTCAGGGCGAGCATTTTCAGTCGCGATCGGATAGCCAGCCACCTGCATCATGTGCAAATCGTTGAGATTATCACCAAAAACCATAACCTGAGAAAGATCTATGTCTAGCTTCTTGGCCAGCTCGACAATGGCAACCCCCTTATCCACATGGTCCAGAACGATGTCAATTGACTTGAAGCCAGTCGTCATAGCCTTAACTCCATCGATATTTTCATTGACCCAAGCTTCACCAGCTGCGACTTGGTCCTCAGCAAAATTGGTCGTAAACTTGAAAATTTCATCGTCAATATCAGCCAAGCTAGCCACTTTTTGAATATTTTCATTATAATGAGCACTGAAAGAAAGATAGGTCGGATCCACAGTCTCCAAGACATAGCAGGCGCGTTTGCCCGTCAAAAGCAGCTCATTGACATTGACATAGGGAGATTCCTGCAGCTTGTCAAAAACTTTAAGATAAAACTCTCGTGGCATGGTTGCTTCATAGAGATCCTCGCCGTGAAATTCCACTAAACTACCGTTTTCAGCAATAAAAATAATCTCATTGCGCACTTCCTCAAACAGCTTTTCCAGCGACAAGAGGCCGCGCCCACTAGCTACGGCAAAATACATGCCTTTTTCTTTGAAGCGAGCCAAAACTTGCTTGAGACGGTCCATATCAAACTGACCTTTACTGTCTAAAAAGGTGCCGTCCATATCCGTTGCTACTAACTTTATACTCATTTTACATACTTTCTAAATCTTTTAACTTGACCGAGACAATCTTGGAAACACCAGACTCCTGCATGGTAACTCCGTAAATAGAGTCTGCAGCTGACATGGTTCCCTTACGGTGAGTGACCACGATGAACTGGCTGTCCTTGTCAAATCGATTAAGGTAATCCCCAAAGCGTTTAACATTAGCCTCGTCCAGCGCTGCTTCCACCTCGTCCAAGATGACAAAAGGAATGGTCTTAACGCGGATGATAGAGAAGAGTAGAGCCAAAGCTGACAAGGCCTTCTCGCCACCGCTCATCAGATTAAGCGACTGGATTTTCTTGCCAGGTGGCTGCACGGAGATTTCTACACCTGCCGTCAGCAAGTCTCCCTCCGTCAATATCAGGTCTGCCGAACCACCGCCAAACATCTGACGGAAAGTCACCTTGAAGCTTTCACGAATGGCTTCAAAGGTTGATTTAAAGCGTTCCTTGACTTCGTCATTCATCTCTTCAATCGTCTCTAAGAGCAGATTTTTAGCTGATAGGACATCGTCTCGTTGCTCGTTGAGGAAGTTCAAACGGTTGCTGACTTCTTCAAACTGCTCGACTGCTTCCAGATTGACTGGACCTAAAGCTCGAATGGCTCTTTCCAGATCCTTCACCTGGCTTTCAGCAGCTGGCAAACTTTCTAAAGGCCGAGCCTGGCTGCTTGCTTCTTCGAAGCTCATCTGATAGTCATCTGTCAGATTGCTTGCCAGACGGCGCATGACATCCATGAGCTTATCCTTTTCTGCCTCTGCTTTAGCCTGCCGGCGAATCAATTCTTCATTTTGATGACGGGCTTGCTCCAAACGACTGGCAATATCGTCAGACTGACCTTCTAAGTCTTCAAGCTCAAATTTCATGCGAATCAGTCTTTGATCCAGCTCAATCTTTTCTTGCTTGGCGGTCTCTAATTGCTCTTCCAGGATTGTAATATCCACCTTCTGCAGGCTGGACTGTTCCTTTTGCTCTATCAAGAGTTCCAAAGTCGCCTGCTCTTTTTCAAGGCTGGCTTTTTCCTCGGACAATCGTTCCAAGTCATTCTTTTCAAAGCGCTGGTTGGAGGTCAGCTCTGTCCGCTGGAGCTTGAGATCAGCAAGGCGAGAGGAAAGTTTGTCAAAGCGAGCCTGAACTGCATCTTTGTTCGACTTAACCTGCTCTATTTCTGCAGTGATATCCGTTTTTTCTTGCTCAATCTCAGTCAAGCGGGTCTGCAGTCGGTCTTTCTCTTCTGAAATATCCAAAGCAGACTGACCAGCCAACTCCTGCTCCTGTAGATTTTTCAGACTTGTGAGCTCTTCCACGCGCTTGGCCAACTGTTCATAGGCCAGATTAGCCTTTTGCTCAGCCAAGCGAGCCTGCTCACCGTCTGTCTTGATTTGTTCCAATACCTGCTTAGCCTGACTTAGCTGATTTTGCAGGATTTGTACTGCTTCTTCCTGCTCTTTCAAGCTGACATTTTTTTGCTTAATCTCTTCAAGCAGAGCATCTAACTCCGGCTTGATAAAGATGGTATTGTTATTGCGGTTAGCACCACCGGCATAAGAACCGCCAGTCCGAAGCTCTGTTCCATCTAAAGTCACCATGCGAACCTGATAGCGTACTTGGCGAGCTGCTGCTCGGGCATGCTCCACTGTATCAAAAATAGCGGTCGTTCCCAGCAGATTTTGAAAAATGCTGTCTAATGAAGATTCATAGCTGACCAAGGAAGAAGCCAGTCCCAGAAAACCAGCACTTTTTTCAATCGTAGCACGGTTATGGTCAGGCAGCTGACGCGGCTTGATGGTTGTTAAAGGCAGGAAGGTTGCCCGGCCAGCCCGATTTTTCTTCAGAAATTCGATAGCCCAAGTCGCAGCAGCCTCATCTTCCACGATAATGTTCTGACTACTGGCTCCCAGCGCAATTTCCAGCGCTGTCTGATAATGGGGATCGAAGCTGAGTTTTTCGCTAACTGCTCCTACAATACCTCCCAGGCGGTCAGCCTCCTGCAGCACACTCTTGACCCCAGCATAGAAATTGCTGTGATTTTTGAGAATGGCTTCCAAACTATTAGAACGTGCCTGCTTGTTTTTGAGGTCGTCCAAAAGCTCAAACATCTTAGTCTGCTGATGTTTATAATCAGCCTCTAGCTTCTCTACCAACTGAACCTGACTTTGGTAGTCTGCTAGTAGATTCTTGAGGGCTTGGCGAGCAATTTCCAACTCCTCCAAACCAGCCTGCTCCTGAGTCTGACTAGCTTCCAAATCTCCTTGCAATTTAGCATAGTCTGCCTTCTTGCTCTCAGCTAGTTTAAGCTCGCTAGCCAGCTGACTCTCCAGAGAAGTCAAGTCATTAGAAAGATTTGCCTCTTCCTGCATGAGCTTGACATACTGCTCACGCAGATGCTCAATCAGCTGGTCTGGATCATCTGAAAAGTCTGCTAATTCTGCTTCCAAAGCAGCGATGGACTGCTCATTGTCACTCAGTTTGGCAGCTATTTGGCTCAATTCAGCCTGCTTGTCTTCTATGTTGCTTTCTATCTGAGCCAGTTTTTCTGACAAAGCAGCCAAACGCTCTTCATTTTCCCGGCGGCTCGTCGCTGCCTGACTGGACTCCAACTTAGAAAGATCAATCTGACGCTCCAAATCACTGATTAAGCGGGTCAATTCCAGCAAACTAGCTTGATCATCAGACAAAGTTTGATTGAGCTCATGGCGCTTGGCCTTCAAGGTTTGGTTTTCAACTTCCAGCTCATCGCGCTTGCTGTAGTAGGCTGCCAGCTCCTGCTGGATATTCGTTAAATCTTCTTCAGCCTGAGTCAGCCTTTCCTTGTTAGCTGTCAGCTGAGCGACCAAAACATCCAAGTAAAGCTCTCGGCGCTGGCCATCCAGACTCAAGAAGCGCTTAGCAGTTTCAGCCTGCTTCTCCAAGGGCTTAACCTGGCTCTCCAGCTCGTAGATAATGTCTTCCAGACGGTCCAGATTATCCTGGGTTTGACTAAGCTTGCTTTCCGTTTCCTTACGACGTGTCTTATACTTAAGCACTCCAGCAGCCTCTTCAAAGATTGCCCGGCGTTCCTCTGGCTTGCTGTTAAAGATTTCTTCGACCTTCCCTTGGGAAATGATGGAGAAGGAATCTCGTCCCAGCCCAGTATCCATGAAAAGGTCATGGACATCACGCAGACGGACTTTTTTGCCGTCAATCTTATACTCACTGTCACCGCTGCGGTAAATGTGACGCTCCACCCGAATCTCATTGGCAGCATCCTTGATAAATTGGTCGCTGTTATCCAGAACCACCACAACTGATGCGTAATTAAGAGGCTTGCGGGTTTCTGTTCCCGCAAAAATCACATCGGGCATCTTGCCGCCCCGCAGACTTTTCACACTGGACTCTCCCAAGGCCCAGCGCAGGCTCTCTGTAATGTTGGACTTGCCGGAACCGTTTGGCCCAACAACCGCTGTCACTCCCTGATCAAAGACAACTTTAGTCTTGTCAGCAAATGACTTGAAGCCCTGAATTTCAATTTCCTTTAAAAACATGAAGAACTTTCCTTTTCAAATGCGTTTTTAGCAGCTTCCTGCTCGGCCAGCTTTTTAGAACGCCCCTGGCCTTGACCGGACTTGCGACCATTGATGAGAACAGCAACCTCGAAATTTTTGGCATGAGCCGGCCCTGTTTCAGAGACAACCTGATAGGCGATTTCCACATCACCATTAATCTGCAGCAACTCCTGCAGCTTGGTCTTATAGTCCGTCACCCGCTCAAAATCTCCCGCTTCCACCTTTGGAATCATGACTTGATAGAGAAAGCTTTTGACTGCTTCCACACCCTTATCCAAGAGCAAAGCGCCTAAAAAGGCCTCAAACAAATCTCCTAAAATCGTATCACGATTCCGGCCGCCAGACTTCTCCTCACCGCGTCCCAGCTTGATAAAATGATCAAACTGACAATCACGGGCAAAGCCTGCCAGGCTCTCTTCCCGAACAATCATGGAACGCAGCTTGGACAAGTCGCCCTCTGGTCTCTTAGGATACTTGGTATAAAGATACTCCGAAATAATCAGTTGCAGAACAGCGTCTCCTAAAAATTCCAAGCGTTCATTGTGTGAAATTTTTAAGAGGCGGTGCTCATTGGCATAGCTCGTATGGGTAAAAGCCGTTTCCAACAAGGTCTCATCAGAGAAAACCAAGTCAAACTGCTCCAGCAATGCTTTTTTCAAATTTTCCATTACTATTTTACATCATGCTGACTTCAGTCAGATAAGCAGCATGATACCTTTTCCTTTCCAAAGATATACAGTCTCTATTATAACAAAAAACAGGCGCAAACGCACCTGCTGACAGTGATTTCTATTCCTTATCCGGAATTACTTTAAACAAATAATAGGTGATAAAAATGGTCAGACCCAACAGTCCAATCTTAACCCAAATAATAGGCGCTAGAAAAATGGAAATCCCCATCAAGATATAGATGGAAACGATGATCTTTTTTTTACGCTCCTTGGCAATCGTTCCCGTCTCTCGAAAATCCGCCACATAGGTCTGGTACATCTTTGTATGATAAAGCCACTTCTCAAAGCGCTTGGAACTGCGCGAAAAGCAGGCAATGGACAAGAGAAGAAATGGTGTTGTTGGCAGGAGAGGCAGAAAAATCCCCAAAACTCCCAACCCCAAAGATAATAGACCTACCACAAAGTAAATTGGCCGCATACAAGCTCCTTTACAAAATAAAACCGTTGCTTTTTAAATCTTTAATGGATACCGCACTAGAGCAAGAAAACCAAACCTTTCGGTCTGGTGTTTAAATACTCGTCAAAGACGTTGCGGTATCAGGCGAGGTATCATAGACCTGGAAGTCATGACCGACTGCCATATCGGCTTGAGCCAGTTGATTGACCATGGTCATGTGAGCCAATTCCTTGATATTGTTTTCCTTACTAAGATGGCCCAGATAGATTCGCTTGGTACGATTGCCCAGAGTCCGAATCATGGTCTCCGCTCCGTCTTCATTGGACAGATGGCCCATATCTGACAGAATCCGCTGTTTGAGACTCCAAGGATAGGCACCGCTGCGGAGTATTTCAATATCATGGTTGCTCTCAATCAGATAGCCGTCAGCATTTTCGATAATCCCAGCCATCCGGTCACTGACATAGCCTGTATCCGTAAGCATGACAAAACTCTTGTCATCCTTCATAAAGCGGTAAAACTGCGGACAGGCTGCATCATGACTTACTCCGAAGCTTTCTATATCTAGGTCTCCAAAAGTCTTGGTCTTTCCCAGTTCAAAGATATGCTTTTGACTAGCATCCAGCTTGCCCAAGTCCTTTTCCATAGCCTTCCAAGTGGCCTCATTAGCATAAATATCTAAATGATACTTGCGAGCTAATACTCCAACACCATGAATGTGGTCCTTGTGCTCATGGGTCACTAAAATGGCATCCAAATCCTCAGGCTTGCGGCCAATTTCGCCCAGCAAACTCGTAATTTTCTTGCCTGATAAGCCAGCGTCAACCAGAATCCGCTTTTGATCTGTTTCCAGATAGAAACAATTACCGCTTGATCCTGACGCCAGAATACTGTATTGAAATCCTTTAGTCATGTTTACTTTCTATATATCGTCTTCATTATCCCAGTCGTCATCCCGGACGCCATCATTCTCATAAGGCAAGACAATGGTAAAGGTCGAGCCCTTGCCATACTCACTCTTAGCCCAGATAAAGCCTTGATGCTGCTTGATAATTTCCTTGGCAATAGCCAGCCCCAGACCCGTTCCGCCTTGTGCGCGACTGCGTGCCTTGTCCACTCGATAAAAGCGGTCAAAAATCTTAGGCAGATCCTGCTTGGGAATCCCCAGTCCCTCATCTGCAATCGAAAGAATCAACTGCTCATCAGTTGTCTTGATGGAAACAGTAATGGTTCCACCATCTGGCGAATACTTGATGGCATTGTTCATGATATTATCAATCACCTGAGTCAGCTTATCTGTATCAATCTCCACCCAAATCGGTGTTATCGGATAATCACGGATAATCTCGTATTTTTTGGTTTCGTCTTGATTTTTTATCTTGTCAAAGCGATTGAGGATAAAGGTGATAAAGGCTGTGAAATTCGTCAGCTCTACTTCCAAATGACTGGTCTCATTGTCAATGCGTGACAGACTAAGCAAGTCCGTCACCATCCTCATCATGCGGTTGGTTTCATTGAGCGATACCTTGACAAAGTCCGGTGCTACTGGCTCAGACAAAGCTCCCTCATCCAGGGCTTCCAGATAGGACTTGACACTGGTCAGCGGAGTCCGCAACTCATGGCTGACGTTGGAAACAAAAAGACGACGCTCCCGCTCTTCCTTGTCCTGCTCTGTCGTATCATGCAAGACAGCTACCAAACCAGAAATGAAGCCCGACTCCCGCCTTACCAGGGCAAAGCGAACCCGCAAGCTCAAGTATTCACCATTTTCATCCTGAGAATCTATCGTAAGCTCAGGAACATTGGTAATCAGGTCCCGCAAATCATACTCGTCAGAAATCGAAAGCAGATCCAAAATACTCATATTTTGGACCTCGTCTCTCTTAACTCCCAACTGCTTGGTTGCCATATCGTTGATAGTGATAATCTGCCCCCGGCGGTTGGTCGCAAGCACGCCATCTGTCATATAGGACAGGATGCTGGAAAGGCGTTTAGTTTCTTGCTCAAGATTTTCATGTGTCAGTCGAATGACCTCTGAAAGATCATTGATACTGTTGGTCATATCTGTGATTTCCGGGCTTCCCTGCATGTCCAGCACTTCAGAATAGTCACCTGCAATCAAATCTTTAACCTTTTGATTAAGCTGTACAAGCTTTTGATTATCCCGGCGATTTTCCAATAAAAGCAAGGCCACAACTACAATGAAGCCGATAATAATGATAGCAAAGACAAAATCCGCAGAAATCACAAATTGTTTAATTGCTTCAATCATTATTTCTCATATAGTAGCCAACTCCGCGGCGAGTCAAGATATACTCAGGTCGGCTTGGCGTATCTTCAATCTTTTCACGCAGGCGGCGGATAGTCACATCCACTGTACGGACATCACCAAAATAGTCATAGCCCCATACTGTTTCCAGCAAGTGCTCACGTGTCATCACCTGACCGATATGTGTCGCCAAATGGTGAAGCAGTTCAAACTCGCGGTGGGTCAGCTCCAGCTCCTTGCCATGCTTCTTAGCTACAAAAGCATCTGGCAAAATCTGCAGTTCCCCAATGGTCAGCTCGTTCGGACCACTTTCTTCCACTTGGTTTTCCACCACAAGGTCAGCCCGACGAAGAAGTGCCTTGACACGCGCCTGAAGCTCGCGATTTGAGAAAGGCTTAGTCACATAGTCATCTGCACCGATTTCAAGACCGATAACCTTGTCAAACTCACTGTCCTTAGCAGACAATACAATAATCGGCACATTACTAGTCTTACGAATAGTCCTAGCAACTTCCAGTCCGTCCACTTCTGGCAGCATCAAATCCAGAATCAAGATGTCTGGCTGTTCTGCCTCAAACATTTCTAAGGCTTCCTTACCATCAAAAGCAGTCAAAACCTCATAGCCTTCCTTGGCCATATTAAACTTAATAATATCTGAGATTGGTTTCTCATCATCTACAACTAATATTTTCTTCATATGTTCACCTTAACATAAGATTGGGATTGAATCAACTCCATGATAGAAAAGTTGTGACATAGTCAGCTAAGTCGTCCTGCATCAAAACGTGCAAAAGGCAATCTAGTTTGCCTAGCTAGACTCCCAATCCAATTTTAT
>CAUVQK010000011.1:0-11427 GCA_963553705.1 uncultured Streptococcus sp. | reverse complement strand
ATAATATACGGTACAAAGAGAGGACGAGTATGTATTGTGTAATTGAGATGTACGGGGACTATGAACCGTGGTGGTTCCTGGATGGCTGGGAAGAAGATGTTGTTGCAAAGAAGCAGTTCGATGATTATTATCAAGCCCTTAAATATTATAAAAACCGCTGGCTGCAGATGGAAGAGCAGTCACCTTTGTATAAGAGCCGTAGTGATTTAATGACAATTTTTTGGGATCCGGAGGATCAGCGCTGGTGCGAGGAATGTGATGAGAATGTTCAGCAGTATCACTCGCTGTTTTTGCTGGAGAACGAATGCAAGATTCCTAAGAGCAAGTACCGGCCAGGCTATACTAAGCAGAACGGCCTTGAAAAGCACCGAGCTTGCTCAGCTAAACTAAAAACCGCTAAGCCTCTTTAAATCGACAGAATATATTTTACAAATCTGATATTAGAGCAGCAGAAGAGACCTAACTTGTTAGAAGTTAAGTTTCTTCCGCTGTTTTTTTCTTTTTCTGGATTTTTTGCGAATAGTAAGGTGAGGAGGATGTATGGTTCAAGAAATTGCAAAAGAAATGATTAGGCAGGCTCGGAAAGAAGGGGCGCAGGATATTTACCTCATTCCTAAGACTACTTGCTATGAGCTTTATATGAGAATTGGTGATGAACGCCGCTTTATAAAGACTTATGATTTTGAACTTCTGTCAGCTGTTATCAGCCACTTTAAGTTTGTCGCAGGTATGAATGTTGGAGAGAAGCGCCGCAGTCAACTGGGGTCTTGCGATTATGACTGTGAGGAAGCCAAGGTTTCAATCCGGCTGTCGACAGTTGGGGATTACCGTGGTTTTGAAAGTCTGGTCATCCGGCTCCTGCATGATGAAGACAGGGAGCTGCGCTTTTGGTTTGAGCAATTGCCGGAGCTGCGCAAAAAAATTCAGGCTCGCGGCCTCTATCTATTCTCAGGCCCAGTCGGCAGCGGCAAGACGACCTTGATGTACCATTTGGCTCAGCTTAAATTTTCTGGTCAGCAGGTTATGTCGATTGAAGATCCGGTTGAGATTAAGCAAGAGACTATGCTGCAGCTGCAGCTGAATGAAACCATTGGCATGACTTATGATAGTTTGATTAAGCTGTCTCTGCGACATCGGCCGGATCTCTTGATTATCGGGGAAATCCGTGATCGAGAGACAGCTAGAGCAGTCGTTCGGGCAAGTTTGACTGGAGCTACGGTCTTTTCAACGATTCATGCTAAGAGTGTTCGAGGTGTTTATGAGCGCCTTTTGGAATTGGGTGTTAGTGAGGATGAGCTAAGAATGGTGCTGCAAGGTGTTTGTTACCAGCGTTTAATTGGGGGAGGAGGTGTCGTTGATTTTGTCAGTCAAAATTATCAAGAGCACGAAGCCGCAGTCTGGAATCAGCAGATTGATCAGCTTTTTGCAGAAGGACATATCAGTGCTGAGCAAAGGCAGACCGAAAAAATTATCTACGCCTAAGCAGAAAAAGATTATCGAGCTCTTTCATAATCTCTTCAGCAGCGGTTTTCACTTGGCAGAGATTGTAGACTTTCTGAGACGAAGTACCTTGCTGGAGGAAGTGTATGTCGCAGAAATGCGGTCTGGCTTGTCAGCTGGTCAGTCTTTTTCAGAGATTGTCAGTCGACTGGGATTTTCCGACAGCGTTGTAACCCAGCTTTCCTTATCTGAGCTGCATGGCAATCTGACACTTAGTCTAGGCAAGATTGAGACCTATCTGGAAAATCTATCCAAGGTTAAGAAAAAATTGATAGAGGTAGGAACCTATCCTCTTATGCTGCTGGGCTTTTTGGTCCTTATCATGCTGGGATTGCGCAACTATCTTCTGCCTCAATTGGACAGCCAGAATCTAGCTACCCGACTGATTAATCATCTGCCTCAGATCTTTTTGTGGAGCAGTCTTGCGTTGGCTGCCTTGACTGCAATGGCTCTCTTCTATTATCGAAAGTCATCTAAGATTCGTTTTTTCAGCAAACTAGCAGCTCTGCCCTTTTTTGGGCGTTTGGTGCAGGCTTACTTGACCGCTTATTATGCTCGTGAATGGGGGAATATGATTGGTCAGGGCTTGGAACTGAGTCAGATTTTTGCGATTATGCAGGAGCAGCCTTCCCAGCTCTTTAAAGAAATCGGAGAAGATATGGCGGCAGCTTTGCAGGGCGGTCAGGGCTATGCGGACAAGGTGGCAAGCTACCCTTTCTTTAAGAAAGAATTGTCCCTGATGATCGAGTATGGTGAGGTCAAGTCCAAGTTGGGGAGTGAACTGGAAGTCTATGCTGAAAAGACTTGGGAGGAATTTTTCCTACGTATCAATCGAGCCATGAATTTCATTCAGCCCCTAGTATTTATTTTTGTTGCCTTAGTGATTGTTTTACTTTATGCGGCAATGCTCTTGCCCATTTATCAGAATATGGAGGTTCATTTGTAATGAAAAAACTTAATACCTTAAAAGTTCAAGCATTCACCCTTGTGGAAATGTTGATTGTCTTACTGGTTATCAGCGTACTCTTGCTGCTCTTTGTGCCTAATCTGACCAAGCAAAAAGATGCTGTTTCAGATACAGGAACTGCAGCGGTGGTCAAGGTGGTAGAAAGCCAGGCAGAGCTGTATGAATTGAAGAATACCAATGAAAAGGCTAGCCTGAGCAAGCTAGTCAGCGCAGGAAATATCAGCCAGAAGCAGGCAGATTCATATAAGGCTTACTATGGAAAACACAGTGGCGAAACTCAAGCAGTTGCCAATTAAGGCTTTTACATTGCTGGAAAGTCTACTTGTTCTTTTTGTTGTTAGTTTTCTCTTACTGGGCTTATCTGGCTCGGTGAGGGCTGGCTTCAATCAGGTTCAAGAGCAACTCTTCTTTTTAGAGTTTGAGAGGCTCTACCAGGAGACGCAGAGGCTGAGCGTAGCCGGTCATGAGAAGCTTTCTCTGAAGATTTCGGGACGGCAGATTTCCAATGGCTATCAAGAACTGGATTTTCCGCAAACTTTGCAGGAACATGAGCAGCAGGTCATTCTGTTTGACCGGGCTGGCGGGAATTCATCACTCAGCAAAATTACTTTTCAGACGGAGGACAGGACAGTTGTTTACCAGCTTTATATGGGTAATGGCAAGTTTAAAAAGACGACAGCTTCAGGCTAGCATTCTGCTGGAAGCTCTGGTTGCCATGGCAATTTTTGCGGCTATTGCCAGTCTGCTTCTGGGACAGATTAGCCAGTCTCGTAAAGAGCAGCAGATCCTTCTGCAGCAGGAAGAGGTGCTTCGGGTAGCTCGTATGGCCCTGCAAACAGGACAAGAAGAGCTTCATATCAATGGAATTGCTGTGCGTCAGCTTAAGACAGATAAGCAGCTGCTAGTCTATCACGAAGGGGAGGTAGTCATCCGTGTCCAAAAACCTTAAAGTCAAGGCCTTTACTCTCTTGGAGGCCTTGGTAGCCTTGCTGGTTCTCAGTGGTGGAATACTGGTCTTTCAGGCTATGACCCAGCTCTTATCTTCAGAACTGCATCAGCAGGAGAATAATCAGCAGCAAGAGTGGCTTTTGTTTGCCGACCAACTGGAGACGGAGCTTTCGCGAAGTCAATTTGACAAGGTAGAAGACAATAAAATCTACATCAGACAAGATGGCAGGGACTTGGCCTTGGGTAAATCTAAGGGCGATGATTTCCGTAAAACAGATAAGAGCGGTCGCGGCTACCAGCCGATGATTTATGGTTTAGAAGCAGCTGACGTCCGTCAGGACGGTAAGCTTGTCCATCTTCATTTTCGCTTTGAAAAAGGCTTAGAGAGGGAGTTCGTCTATCGTGTGGAAGAAGAAAGTTGAGGCTGGTATTTTACTGTATGCGCTATTGATGGCTGCTGTCTTTAGCCTGCTCCTGCAGTTTTATCTCAACCGTCAAGTCAGCAGTCAGCGTTTGCAGCTTTTCAACAGGGAAAGGACGGAAGCCTATGCAATGGCAGTTCTGACAAAAGCTACAGCCAAGGATGATAGCGGTGAGATGGAGTTTGAGCAGGGCAAGGCTGTCTATCGCAGGCAAGGGAAGGAACTGGAAATCAGCAGTCAGATCAGCAGCGGTCATTCCTATTCCTTTACTTTTACCATTTCTAAGAAGGAGGAAGAGAAAGCTAAGGAAGACAAGAAACCAACTGAGAAAAAGGAGAAAGCGGTTTCGGACGAAGCTGGTAAGTCGGACTAATATAACTGTAAAATCTTTGTAATTTTATATATCTTGGAATGGGGCCTTATTTTTGGTATGATAGGATGAACGGAGGATTCCATGAATTTTGAAAAGATAGAACAAGCTTATACTCTGATTCTCGAAAATGTCCAGAATATCCAAAACGCTCTGGCGACCAATTTTTACGATGCTCTGATTGAGCAGAACGGCATTTACCTAGATGGAGATACGGATTTACAAGAAGTTCTGACCAACGATGAAAAAATCCGCGCTCTGCATTTGACCAAGGAAGAGTGGCGGAGAGCCTATCAGTTTATCCTGATGAAGGCTGCCCAGACGGAGCCCATGCAGGTCAATCATCAGTTCACTCCTGATACAATTGGTTTTCTGATTACTTTCTTATTGGACCAGCTAGCTCACGGAGAGGAAGCTGATGTATTAGAAATCGGCAGCGGTACCGGAAATTTGGCTGAGACTATTCTCAATCATACCCAAAAGAAGATAGACTACTTAGGTTTGGAGCTAGACGATTTATTAATCGACCTTTCTGCCAGTGTTGCAGAGGTTATGAACTCCAAGGCTCACTTTGCTCAGGGGGATGCGGTTCGGCCTCAGGTACTGAAAGAGAGTGACATCATTATCAGTGATTTACCGGTCGGTTATTATCCGGACGACAGTATCGCCTCCCGCTATGAAGTGGCTAGTCCGGATGAGCACACTTATGCCCACCATCTTCTAATGGAGCAGTCGCTCAAATATCTGAAGCCAGGTGGTTGTGCTATATTTCTGGCGCCAAATGACCTCTTGACCAGCGCTCAAGCTCCTCTGCTGAAAAAATGGCTCTTGGCCAAGGCTCAGTTTATTGCGATGATAACCTTACCAGAGTCTATATTCTCAAGCAGCAAGCATGCTAAGACTCTATTTGTCCTTAGGAAGCAAGAAGCTAACAACGTTCAGCCATTTATCTATCCTCTGCGGGATTTGCAGGATCATGATGAAATGTTTAAATTCCGCCAAAGTTTTCAAAACTGGTACAAAGATAGTGAAATTCAAACAAAATTTTGATATAATGATTTTGAAAACGCTTAAAGAGGTGAAGAAATGTCGAAAACAATTTCTATTAATGCAGGAAGCTCAAGCTTAAAATGGCAACTCTATCAGATGCCAGAAGAAAAGGTCTTGGCTAAGGGCTTGCTGGAACGGATTGGTCTCAAGGATTCTATTTCAACAGTGAAGTTTGACGGTCGGTCAGAGAAGCAGGTTCTTGATATTGAAGATCACACGCAGGCCGTAAAAATTTTGCTGGATGATTTGAAACGCTTTAATATCATTGAATCTTATGATGAGATTACCGGTGTGGGTCATCGTGTTGTGGCTGGCGGCGAATACTTTAAGGATTCAGCCCTCGTTGATGAAGAAGTGATTCAAAAGGTAGAAGAGTTGTCTCTTCTAGCTCCATTGCATAATCCAGCCAACGCTGCAGGTATCCGTGCTTTTAGAGAAATTCTGCCAGACATCACCAGTGTGGTAGTCTTTGACACCTCTTTCCATACAACTATGCCGGAAAAAGCTTATCGCTATCCGATTCCGACTAAATATTACACTGAAAATAAGGTTCGCAAGTACGGAGCTCACGGGACCAGCCATGAGTATGTAGCCAAGGAAGCTGCTAAAATTTTGGAACGTCCAATTGAAGAACTCAAGCTTATCACTTGCCATATCGGTAACGGAGCTTCCATCACAGCAGTTGACAAGGGCGTTTCTGTAGATACCTCTATGGGATTCACACCACTTGGCGGCGTCATGATGGGAACTCGTACAGGGGATATTGACCCAGCTATCATTCCTTACCTGATGCAATACACAGATGACTTTAATACTCCGGAAGATATTAGCCGCGTCTTGAACCGTGAGTCAGGCCTGCTGGGAGTTTCTGAGAAGTCTAGTGATATGCGTGATATCCATGAGGCAATGCGGGCAGGTGATGCCAAGGCTCAATTAGCCAACGACATTTTTGTAGACCGGATTCAGAAATACATTGGTCAGTATCTTGCTGTTTTGAATGGAGCTGATGCTATCATCTTTACCGCAGGAATCGGTGAAAATTCTGTAACCGTTCGTAGATTGGTTGTTGAAGGTATCTCATGGTTTGGCTGTAACGTGGATTCAGAAAAGAATGTGCGTGGTGCTGAAGGCGAGATTTCCAGTCCTGATGCCAAGGTCAAAGTTTTGGTTATTCCAACTGACGAAGAGTTGGTCATTGCGCGTGAAGTTGAACGCTTCAAAAATCAATAAATTAAGAAAATCCAAAAGCTCAGTTTGACTGGGCTTTTTGTATGCTTTAAGAAAGGATTTTCTTGGTTGTTAGCCTTGAAAACATTGAGCGATTCGATCTCGTAGTCACTATCAGTATTAGTTCTCAACCCGTGATATATAAAATGCTTGCAGTTAAGAATTGTCTATACAAAAAGAGAAAATTAAGCTATACTAGGAAGGAAAAGGAGGAAGATATGAAAGCAATTCTAAAAAAATTAGAGTACATCCTACTGACTCTGTTTGTCTTATTTCTCAGCCAGATACCATTTATATTTATCCGACAGATGACTGCTTCTGAGAAGAGTTTTTCAGCTGGCCAGACTATCTTTGTGCTGGTGGTATATCTTTTGATTATCTTTTTTGTTCTGAGAATGGCGAAGCAAGAAGAACTGCTGAGCCTTGACTTTAGCTTTTTCAAATGGTCTTCGTTTGGCTGGTTAGCTGTTTCTAATGTTGTCATGATTGGTGTCAACATGTTGGGAGCAATTATTATGTTACTGGAAGGTCAGGCCATATCCACTGCTAATCAGGATGCCTTGAACGCTTTATTTCAGCATGTACCCAAGATTTTATTAGTGGTAGGAGCTGTGATTCAGGCTCCTATCTTGGAGGAAGTAGTCTTTCGCGGCTTGATTCCTAAGAAAATTTTTACCAAGCATTATGTTTGGGGTTTGGTTGTAGGAGTCATTCTTTTCGGTCTTTTCCATGGTCCGACCAATATCGGCAGTTTTGTTATATATGCAGGTATGGGTACTGTTTTAGCCACGGTTGCTTACATATTTAAGCGTTTGGAAATGTCTATTTTAGCGCACATGCTGAGAAATGGAGTTGCAGTACTCATTATGATACTGACAGGTTTGGTGAACAAGTAAGAAAGCAGAGAATATCTGCTTTTTTTGTCATTTGAGGCACAAATTAGGACATTTGAGGGGATTTCTCCCAGCTTGCTCTTACTTTTTCTATAATGATAAGAGAAGAATGGAGAGAATATGCTGAAATTAGAAAAAATCATTCAATTGTTATTGCTGGCTATGTTGACTCAGACGGGACTGCTGCTCATGATTCATCCAATGCCTCATCGCTTGGTCTTTAGTCAGGCTAATCTGCTTTTTATGGTGGGCTTGCTGGGATTGCTTTTTTGTTGTGCCTTTTATTTTTCCAGAGAACTGCAGGAAATCAAAGGTTCTCTGCGTCAGTCAAGCAATTATCGACACTTGCTTTTCTTGTATTTTTTGATGATTTTGGTCAATGCTGCGGGGGTTCTTCTGCTGTGTGGCAAGGAGGTCGAGTCAGCTCAGGCGGTGGAGCAGATACTGACGGAGAGTTTTCTGTCATCTTCTCTTTTGCTTCTGGGGATAGACATCGCCGTTTTATCCCCTGCAGCACCGAAATTTGTTGACAGTGACTTTTCTCTTCGCTATCGGAAGAGCTGGGGGATTGCACTAGGTTTGCTCTGCTTTTCCCTTGCGAAAAATCCTCAGGAAACTCTGTGTTTTCTCTCCTATCTAGTTTTGGGACTGGTCTTTGCCTATCTCCTCAGGCCTTATTTTCAGCGTTTGGAGCTGTCTATGCTGGCCCATATTCTCCGAAATATGATTATTCTCAGCCTTTTACCCTTTTGCGTTTAGAAAGTGTTTTGTCAAATAGAAGAATTATGGTAAAATGGTAAGTGAAACAAGGGACTAGATAAGGTCTTCTTGTGAAGTCGAGTGCAGTTCATAGGACTGGATGCTGCATCTGCTGAGAGCTTTGCGGTACACTAGATGAGTGTGCCTTTTTTGTTGAAGAGCAGGGCAGCAAATAGAAATGAGATGAAAGTCAAATGGTGAATCTAAAAGCAATTGCTCCAGATGGCCGAACGGGCCTCTGTGGTATTATTAATGCGACGCCGGATTCTTTTTCAGATGGTGGGCGCTACAACACGGTTGAGACAGCATTGGCGCAGGCTAGAAAGCTAATTGCTGAGGGAGCTCACATGCTGGATATTGGTGGTGAGTCTACTCGGCCAGGCAGTCATTTTGTGGCTATTCAAGAAGAGATAGAGCGGGTGGTGCCGGTCATTGAAGCTATTCGTCGGGAAAGTGATATTGTGATTTCTGTGGACACTTGGAAGTCGGAAGTGGCTGCAGCAGCTTTGGCTGCGGGTGCAGATATTATAAACGATATTACTGGTCTCTTGGGCGATGAAAAGATGGCAGAGACAGCAGCGAAATATGGCGCGCCAGTCATTGTCATGTTTAATCCAGTGATGGCTCGTCCTCAACATGCCAGCTCAAGGATTTTCCCAGAATTTGGCTTTACCCCTGCTTTTAGCAAGGAAGAGTTATCTCTTTTTGCAGAGCTACCAATTACAGAACTGATGTGGAAGTGTTTTGAGAAATCTTTGAAGGTGGCGGAACATGCCGGCCTTTCGCGTGATAATATCATGCTGGATCCAGGGATTGGTTTCGGTTTGACCAAGCGGGAGAATCTTCTCATTTTGCAGGAGCTGGATAGTCTCCATCAAGCTGGTTTCCCTATTTTTCTTGGGGTTTCCCGTAAGCGGTTTCTCGTTAGTATCTTAGAAGAAAACGGCTTTGAGGTCAATCCTGAGACTCAGGAAGGCTTTGAAAACCGTGATACAGCTTCAGCCCATCTGACTAGCCTTGCGGCCAGCAGAGGTGTTGAAGTTGTCAGAGTGCACGAAGTTGCTAAGCACCGGATGGCTGCTGCCGTTGGCGATGCGATTCGTCTAGCGCAGCATACAGAAGATCTCAATCTAGGTCAGTATAAGTAAGATGAAAAAACAAGAATTACCTGATTTAAGCTGGCTGGAAGCCTATCGAACAGCCAGTCCCAATTTTTGCTTGGAGCGGATGGAGCGTTTGCTGGAGCTGCGGGGGAATCCGCATTTGCAGCTACCAGTCATTCATATTGCAGGAACTAATGGCAAGGGTTCAACCATTGCCCATCTGCGCCAACTTTTGGAGGTGCGAGACCTGCGTGTTGGCACCTTCACCTCTCCTTATCTAGTCAGCTACAATGAGCAGATTGCCATTAATGGCAATGCGATTTCCGACCAAGACCTTCAGCGAATGCTGAGCTTTTATCAAGACCTTTTGGCCCAGCATGCGACAGACTCTAGCTTGCTTGGAACAACTGAGTTTGAGATTATAACTGCTCTGGCTTATGATTATTTTGCTCAGCAGCAGGTTGATGTAGCTATTATCGAGGTCGGCATGGGTGGGCTTTTGGACAGTACCAATGTCTGCCAGCCCTTGCTGACTGCAATCACGACAGTCGGTCTGGATCATGTGGCCTTGCTTGGTGACAGTCTAGAGGCTATTGCCCAGCAGAAAGCTGGCATTATCAAGCCTAGAGTTCCCATGGTGACCGGTAGGTTGGAGCCAGAGGCTCTGGCAGTAATCGAGCAAAAAGCTGCTGAAAAAGATGCTCCGCTCTTTTCTTGGTCTCAAGCTTATCAAGTGGAGCATCAAGAGTCAGAGAAGGGGGAGTGCTTTTCCTTTTCGAATGCCTATCGGGCTAAAGAATCGTATCAAACAGCTCTGATGGGACTGCATCAGGCAGATAATGCTGGACTGGCTCTGCACTTGTGCGACCTATACTGTCAGCTGCAGTCACTGCCCTTATTGACAAAAGCAGAGGTTGAGAGGGCCTTGCTTGCTGCTGTATGGCCTGGGCGTTTGGAAAGGATATCGGATCAACCGCTTATCCTTCTGGATGGAGCCCATAATCCCCATGCCCTGCGGTCGCTGGCAGCGACATTGGACCAGCATTATCCGACTTATAAGAAGCACATTTTATTTGCTTGTATCCAAACTAAGGCCTTGGATGATATGGTGGAGCTGCTGCAAAAGATTCCCAAAGCAGCTATAAGCTTGACAGCCTTTGATGATCCGCGGAGTTTTTCTAAAGAGAGCATGCAAGCCCTAGCTGAGCAGCAAGGTCTGTCTTACAAAGAATGGCCGGATTATTTAGCAGATTATTTGGCAGTAGAGCATGAGTCAGATGAGCTTTTGCTGATTACGGGTTCTCTTTATTTTCTAGCTCAGGTTAGAAAATCAATCCTTGAGAATCGCGAGTTAGAACTTGCTGAGTGTCCTTCTCAGTCAAGTCAATTATCAAAAAATAAAAATGAACATAGGAGCGTATATGGACACGAAGAAAATTGAAGCAGCTGTTGCCCAGATTATTGAGGCGGTTGGAGAAGACGGAAGCCGCGAAGGTTTGCAGGAGACGCCACAGCGCATTGCTAAAATGTACCAGGAAATCTTTGCTGGGCTGGGCGAGACTGCTGAGGAGCATCTGGCTAAGTCTTTTGAAATCATTGACAATAATATGGTAGTGGAGAAGGATATTTTCTTTCATTCCATGTGTGAGCACCACTTCCTGCCATTTTACGGGAAGGTTCACATCGCCTATGTGCCTAATGGTCGGGTAGCAGGCCTGTCCAAGCTGGCCCGAACAGTAGAGGTCTATGCCAAGAAACCGCAGATTCAAGAGCGATTGACTGTAGAGATTGCTGAGGCCTTGATGGACTATCTGGGTGCCCAAGGGGCCCTGGTCTGGGTAGAAGCTGAGCATATGTGTATGAATATGCGCGGAGTCAGAAAGCCTGGCACTGCAACGGTTACTACAGCAGCGCGTGGCATTTTAGCGACGGACAAGGACCTAAAAAATGAAGCTTACAAACTGATGGGACATTGATCTTATCAGTGGTGGAGCATGTTAGGAAAGGTTAGATAGTTTTATCAAGGATAAAATGCAGAAACTTGGATCAGAAAGGACAAGAGAATGGATCAGCTGCGCATAAAGGATTTGGAAGTATATGCTTATCACGGTCTGTTTGGAGCAGAGAAGGAATTGGGCCAGCGTTTTGTGCTGGATCTGATTTTGGACTATGATATGACTCGGGCTGC
>CAUVQK010000010.1:0-11603 GCA_963553705.1 uncultured Streptococcus sp. | reverse complement strand
CGGCGATAGCCGATTGCTCCCAGAAATACCAAGCCGTAAGCCAAGAGACCTCTCCAGCTGAAAACCAGCAGAGACAGGAGCAAGGGAAGAAGCTGGGCAAGCAGGATATGACTAGTCTTGCTGCCACTGAAGAAATTTCCCGAGCCGCCGCCTTCTCTGGCATAGGTCATCCGGTAGAGCTGTAGACTCAGACCAGCCTTGCCAATCATGGTCAGACTAGCCACGATAAACCAGCGAGGCTCTGGCAAATAAGTATAGAGAACCAGCATCAGAGCATAGTAGAGAATGAGTGCCAGTACGCCATTGCTGCCAATCCGGCTGTCCTTCATAATCTCCAGCATCCGCTCCTTCTTCCGAGAGGAGAAGAGACCGTCTGCCGTATCCGCTAAAGCATCCAAGTGAAAACCACCTGTCAGCAGAACATCGAAAGCAAGGGTCAGAACCCAAGCGACCATTCCAGGCAGAACTAGACTCATTAGGAAATAAAATCCTCCTGAAATCAAACCCAGCAAGAGACCAAAGAGGGTCAGAAAAGGGAGGCCCCGTCGTAAATAGGAAATATCCACTGCCTTTGGAATCACAATCCGGCTAAAAAATTGAGTATAGATAATCAATGCCTTTATCATTTCAACTGCTGAGCGAGGCCGCAAATGACTAGATAAGCCTCACTCGCCTCCTTTGCAATCAGTTGGTTGATCTTGCCCTGCACATCACGGAAGAAGCGTCCTAGTCTGGTCTCCGGGACAATGCCCAAGCCAACCTCGTCCGTTACAATCCAGCACTCAGCATTTGTCTGACGGATTGTAGATAGGAGCTCTTGCCATTCTTCTTCCAAGAGCTGCAGCAGGAAAGACTGCTCCTGCCGGCTGAGAAAGTGCTCCTCGGTCAGCTCCAGCTTGTCTGGAAAATGCTGGGCAATCAAATCAAAGAGGCGATTGCTGGTCAGAAGCGTGGCACAGTCCAGCAGGTAAACTGGATGCGACTGCTCTCGCAGCCAGTCGGCCAGCCCTGCATACTGCTCTTGAGTCGTCCAGGAAGCCGGCCGGCGTTCTTGGTGCAGCCGAATCCGCTCCTGCCATTCTGGATCTTCTCCTCGGGGTAGGCCGGTCGCAATATAGCAAACTCGCTCTCGATCCGCCAACTGCTCCTCCGCAAATGCCGACTTACCGCTTCTGGCACCGCCTGTCACTAACACAATCTTAGCCATTTGCTTCTTCTTTCATTGCTTGAAATGCCCGCTCAAAGGCTGCCAAGGTCTGGTCTAGATCCTCTCTAGTATGGGCACTGGACATAAAGTTGGTTTCATACTGAG
This sequence comes from uncultured Streptococcus sp., assembly GCA_963553705.1. Lineage (GTDB taxonomy): Bacteria > Bacillota > Bacilli > Lactobacillales > Streptococcaceae > Streptococcus. The sequence goes on along the minus strand of CAUVQK010000010.1, from coordinate 10,291 downwards.
ATGGCGCCAGATAGATGCCCTCTTCCAGCAAGAGACCGTGCAATCGTGCAAACTGTACATGGTCAGCCGCCTTAGAATCCTCAAAGTTACGGACTGGCTTCTGACTGAAGAAGAAGCCAAACATGGTACCTTTTGATACGACTTGCAGATCAATACTGTACTTATCGGCTAGACTTCGTAAGCCATCACAGAGGTGGTTTGTTTTCTCTTCAATTTCAGCAAAGAGCTCCGGTGTCAGCTGTTTCAGCGTTTCGTAACCGGCCGTCATAGCGACTGGATTGCCCGACAAAGTGCCGGCCTGATAGATGCTGCCTAGAGGCGCTAGCTGATCCATATAGAGGGCCTTACCGCCAAAGGCTGCGACTGGGAAGCCGCCACCAATAACCTTGCCCAAGCAGACCAGATCCGGCTCAGTCTGATAGAGGCCGACCGCCCCCTGATAATGAGCTCGGAAACCACTCATGACCTCATCCACGATGAAGAGAGAGCCGTATTCCTGAGTGAGGGAGCGAATAGTACTGATAAAGTCCGCATCCGCTGGAATCAAGCCCATATTGCCAGCAACTGCTTCTAAAATGACACAGGCGATATCGTCACCGTGCTTTTCAAAGCAAGTCTTGAGAGCATCTGTATCATTGTAAGGCAAAGCCAGAGTTTCCCCCGCTACCTGAGCAATGACTCCGGCAGAATCAGCAATCCCAAAGCTGGCCAAGCCTGAACCAGCCTGAACCAAAAAGGAATCGCTGTGGCCGTGATAGCAGCCGATAAATTTAACAATTTTAGATCGCTTGGTCACTCCACGCGCTACCCGAATGGCGCTCATGGTCGCTTCCGTTCCCGAATTGACCATCCGCATTCTTTCCATGAAAGGCAGGCGCTCCTGCACCAGCTGGCCGAGGGCAATCTCTCTGGGACTCGGAGCACCAAAACTGGTCCCCTCCCAAATAGCTTCCTCAACTGCCGGCAAAACATCCTTAGGAGCATGCCCCAAAATCATAGGCCCCCAAGACAGGACGTAGTCAATATAGCGGTTGCCATCGACATCATGCAGATAGGCTCCGCTGGCTTTTTCGATAAAAAGCGGGTGGCCGCCCACAGCCTTAAAGGCCCTGACAGGACTGTTGACCCCGCCTGGAAAGAGCTTTTGAGCCTCTGTGAAATATTGGTTGGAATGTTCTCTCTTCAAGTTCGTCCTCCTTATCTAGAAAACTGCTGATTTTCCGCAGTCTCTATCCTTCTCTCAGATAGCTGGCCGCATCCTTGGCAAAATAAGTGATAATCAAGTCTGCTCCAGCCCGCTTCATACTGGTCAAGGTTTCCATGACAATGGCTTTTTCATTGATCCAGCCCTGCTGGGCTGCTGCCTTGACCATGGCGTATTCACCGCTGACATTATAGGTCACCAGAGGCAGTTTAGTCTCCTGTCGTAGCTCTCTGAGGATATCCAGAAAGGCCAGAGCCGGCTTAACCATGAGAAAGTCTGCTCCCTGCTCCTCATCGCTCTTGGCCTCTCTTAGAGCCTCCAAGCGATTGGCCGGATCCATCTGATAGGTCTTGCGGTCGCCAAAGGCCGGAGCACTCTCACCTGCATCTCGGAAAGGTCCATAAAAGCTAGAGGCAAACTTAATCGCATAGGACATGATGGGAATGTCTTCAAAGCCCGCCGCATCAAGCCCCTGACGAATAGCCGCCACAAAACCGTCCATGGCATTGGAAGGCGCAATAACATCTGCTCCAGCCCTGGCTTGGCTGACAGCGACTTCTGTCAGTCTAGTCAGAGACAGATCATTGTCCACTTCTTCCCCTCGCAAAATACCGCAATGGCCGTGACTGGTAAACTCACAGAGACAGGTGTCTGCAATGACGACCGTCTCAGGGAAATGCTTCTTGATCAGACGGATAGCTTCTTGGACAATGCCATTTTCAGCTGAAGCCTGACTGCCTATTTCGTCCTTTTCTGACGGAATGCCAAAGACGATAAAAGCTCGAATGCCCAAGTCCACACATTCCTGCACTTCTGGCAGCAAATCCTCGAGGGAGAACTGATAAACTCCCGGCATGGAGGCAACTTCTTGCTTTTCAGTCAAGCCTTCCTTGACAAACAAGGGTTGGATAAAATCATCCACAGACAGATTTGTTTCTCTCACCAGCTGCCGCAGACCGCTGCTTCTTCTCAGTCTGCGATGTCTATAAAATTCCATGCTTCTTCTCTTCTTTCTTGATTATTTCCTTGACCATTTCCTCTACAGAAGGACTCTGGGGCTGGTAATCTACCCCATAGCCGGACTCCTTAACTGCCTGAGCCGTTGTCTGCCCAATCACTGCGATCTGCTGACTGGATGCTAGATGGGGCTTAATAGCACAAAAACTCTGCCAAGCCGATGGACTGGCAAAGGTCCAAATCACATCCTCTTGGGACAGATAGGTCTCGAGCTGGTCCTGACCAGCAGGATTTGAGGTCGTTTCGTACATAGGCCAAGCCCAGACATCATGGCCTGCTTCTTTTAATTTTTCAGCCAGACTAGGATTGGATAGGCTGCTCTGGGGCAGCAAGATCTTCTGCGTTGGCAGAGCCAAATCCAGCCACTCCTGAATAAAGTCAAGACCATAGTGGCTGCTGGCCTGAAAATCACAGTCTCGGCCTAGCTTGTCCAGCGCCTGACTGGTCTGAGGCCCAATGGTCGCAATCTGGTAGTCCTCTTTCAGATAGGGACTGAAAGCCTCTACTGCGACGGCACTGGTAAAAAAGACCCAGTCAGCTTCTGGCAGAACTGCTTGGACAGCTTCTGGCAAGGGCAAAGACTGACAGCGAATGAGAGGAACATGATGCGTCTCAAATCCAGCCTGTCTGATCCTTTCTAGCCAGGCAGAGTCCGGCGCCTGCTCTCTGGTAAAGATTATTTTTTTAACCATGGCATTCCTACTGCTCCCTTATGGGCTAACTGGCGCACAGCCTGCTCTGCCAATTGCTGGCCATCCTGCCCTTGAAGGCTGACAAAGACACATTGGCCGTCCTCCTTGGCCAACATGGCCTCTAATTGGTAGTCCTGAACCTTTTTCTGGGCCAAAGCAGCGATAGGGAAGGTACAGTCTGCATTCATCTGAGCCAAAACTGCTCGCTCAACTGCCACTTCAGCAGCTGTCTTCTCATCCTGAACAGTTGCCAAGAGACTCCGTAGCTCCTCATCCTCTTCCCGGCATTCCACTGCCAAAGCGCCCTGAGAAATAGCCGGCAGACAAAGACTGGTCTCTAAAGGCTGAATGTGAAGACGGCTTTGGTCCAGCCAGCCCAAACGTTTAAGACCGGCCATAGCCAAGACAATCGCATCGTATTCGCCCTCTTCCAGCTTCTTGATACGGGTATCAATGTTACCCCTCAATGGCTTGAACGTCAAATCCGGCCTCTGAGCCTGCAGCTGAACCTGTCGGCGAATACTGCTGGTTCCTATAAGAGCGCCCTCAGGAAGATTAGCTAGCATCTGGCCAACTTGACGGAAAATCAAGCAATCTCGAACATCTTCTCGCTGACTAATCGCACCGAGCGCACAGCCCTCAGCTAGCTTAGCTGGCATGTCCTTGAGACTGTGAACCGCCATATCAATCTCACCAGCCAAGAGGGCTCGTTCGATTTCCTTGACAAAGACTCCCTTGCCACCAATTTCCTGGAGGCTGACATGGGTCAAGCGATCTCCTTTTGTGGTATAGGGAACGAGGACAAAGTCCCGCTCTGGATGGAGCGCCTTGAGCTGGTCCACTAACTGTTGGGTCTGGGTCATGGCCAACTTACTCTTGCGGGTTCCTACCTTAATGACCTTCATCTTTTCCCCTTTCTCTGTGCAAGCCAAATATCTTGGCAATCAAGGCAATGTCATAGTCTGAATGCTCTCCGACTGACAGCTCTTTGAGCTGCAAGATTGGCTCCTTCAAGACTTGGTTGATAATACTCTTCATGTGCTTGGAAATCTGCTTCTGCTCCCGCTCGGTCAAATCCGGAATCTTGCGATTAAGGCTTTCCATGGCCGAAGCTTGAGCTTCCAAAGCCTTATCCCTGATTTCCTGAATCAGAGGAATAATGCCCAACTGCTGACGCCAGTCAGCAAACTTGACCAGCTCCTCATCAATCTTCAAGGCAATCCGACCGGCAATCTCTTGCCGTTCTGCCTTATATTGCTCCAGTTGATTGGTTAGATTTTCGATATTATAGAGCTTGAGAGACGAGCTCGGATGGCAGGAACGAGGCAGACAGAGATCAAACACGACCGCATCCGCCTTAAGCATGGAGGGAAAGATAATGTATTCGTCCGTTTTAACTGCCGAAAAAACCACATCCGCATCCGCCAGCACCGCTTCCAATTCATCCCAGCCATGGGCAGATACCCTGTCTTCTGTCAGAAAAGGCTGGGCCTTGCTGACCGTCCGATTGAGCAGCATGACTGATTCGAATGGACGCTGCAAAGCATACTTGGTCACTAGCTGACCAATCTCTCCCAAACCGATAACAGCTACCTTTTTAGTGCTGTAATCCATCCCCAGTCGGTCCAATTCTTGGATAGCCGTCAGTCCGATAGAAATGGGCCGATCATTAATCCGATAAGAATCATGCATGCGCTTAGCAAAGGTCAGCGCCTGCTTGAAAGCCTGATTGAGAACAATTCCAGTCGTACCAGCATCTTGCGCTGTCAAGAAAGCCTGCTTGAGCTGGCCCAAGACCTGACTTTCACCGACAATCTTGGATTCCAATCCGATAGAAACCCGCAGCAGATGCCGCAAGGCCTCATCCCCCTCACGAAAGACTAAATATTCTTCTAGCTCCTTGACAGGAATTTGAAACCAGTCTGCCAAAAAATGCTTGGAATAGTAGCGGCCAGTGTGCAGCTGGTCCACCACTAGATAGAGCTCGGTCCGATTGCAGGTGGACAGAATAATATTTTCCAAGATACTTTTTTCTCTTTTCAGGAGCTTCAGAGCTTTCAGCCCCTCCTGATCTGAAAAATGCGCTTTTTCCAAAATTGTCAGCGGCGTTTCCCGATGGGTCAAACCCACATATAATAGGTGCATGCTTCTTTCCTTCTTTTAAAGTTGGTCTAAAATTGCTTCTATCTTCTTGCGAATCTCCTTGGAGCGACTAGGCGAGAGACCATTGGTCGAGATCATGACAGATACATCCTTCTTTCGCGCAATGGCTACATTGTAAAAGTCAGAGAAGGTCTTGTCGCCCGTATTGTTTACCAACTGACTGGGTGCCGCCTCCTCCATAATCTGACGGTTGACTTCCTCCTGATCGGTACAGGCAAAGACTAGCTTCGCGCCTTTCAAATCGCCTGTCTGATAGGGTCTAGCTAGCCATTGGACCTCCGCCTGAGGAATGTCGGCATGCAGAGTCGGACTGACCACCGTCACAGCAGCCTGCTCAGTCAACAGGGTCTTAATCTTCCGCGCTGCGACCTTGCCGCCTCCCACTACCACGACTTTCTTCTCTCTGATATTAATCATGACTGGATACATGCTAGCTTCTCCTATTTCTTTTCCCGAAAGATTTTCGCGCTGCGTTTGTAGACTGTATCCGGCTCCTCTAGACGGTCATTGACCAATCGAGCCAGCACAAAAAAGTAATCCGACAGGCGGTTGATATAGATCAAGCCGATCTCATTGACCGCTTCATCTGCCTCTATAACAGCTACCATACGACGCTCCAAGCGTCTGGTCATGGTGCGGGCCACATGCAGGAGACTCGCAATCCGATGGCCGCCCGGAATGATAAAGCGGTCGATTTTCGGAGGAATATGCATATATTCATCCATCCGCTCCTCCAGCCAGCTGACATTGGCTGGCTCTTGCTTGTAGGGGCGCAGTTCCCTCGGTGTAGCCAAGTCGCTGCCGCAGTCAAATAGATGCTGCTGGATTTCCTCGCATTCCAGACGTAGGTCATCCAAGATAGGATAGTCGCGCATCTCAGATACGACATAGCCTAGATGAGAACATAGCTCATCCATCGTTCCATAAGCTTCGACTCGAATATGGGTCTTGGATACTCGATCCCCACCGTAGAGCCGAGTAAACCCTTTGTCTCCGTATTTCGTATAAATTCTCATTTTTCTTCTCTGTTGATGATTTGATAAATCTGCTCCATGTCCAAAGACTGGCGCAGGACGTCTGCTAACTTATCATACTCTCTGTCTTTAAAGTCTTTGATACTGACAAGCTGGTCCTCTAGCGGTTCTAAGCCCTTAGCCAGACGAAGTTCATTCAGGTACTGACGAGTCCATTCTAGATTGTCAAAGACCCCATGAAGGTAAGTTCCTTGCACCTGCCCGCCATAAGCCACAGCTCCATCTGGACGCTCGGTTGCCTCACCATTTTGCTCCTTGATGATGGAAAATGGCTCCAGACGATCCGCCAGCTGGGTTTCCCCCATGTGAATCTCGTAGCCCTCTAGTTCTTGTCCCTCATGCAGGGCTCTGACCTGAGTCGTCCGCTTGACCGGCTGAAGCACCGTCTCTGTCTCTAAAATACCCAGCCCGCTAATCTCTTCTAAATCAGACTCTAGGTGCAGCGGATCGCTAATCTTCTGCCCCAGCAGCTGATAGCCGCCGCAGATACCAAAGATTCGCACGCCTTGATCCAGACACTCGAGAATCTCGGCTTCAAGACCAGAGTCGCGCAGATAGTTCATGTCTTCAATGGTATTTTTGCTGCCCGGCAGAATCAAGAGATCCGGCCGACCAATTGCATCACCAGGCTGGACATAGCGGACAGAAACATCCGGCTGGATTTCTAAACTATGAAAATCCGTAAAGTTAGACAGGCGCTTGAGGCTGACAACTGCGATATCCAGACTCTTTCTGCTATCAAAGCGCCGGCTCTTCTGCACCAGTGCAACACTGTCTTCGCTGTCAATATCCAGCTGGGCATAAGGCACGACTCCGATAACCGGCACCTGGGTCAGCTCCTCAATCATATCAATACCGGACTGCAGCAGGGCCACATCGCCACGGAATTTATTGATAATAACACCCTTGATCCGCTTGCGGTCCTCAGGCGGCATGAGCTCAATCGTTCCATAGATAGAGGCAAAGACGCCGCCCTTATCAATATCCGCCACTAAAATCACTGGCGCATCAACTAGCTTGGCCATGCCCATATTGACAATGTCTCGGTCATTGAGATTGATTTCAGCTGGACTGCCAGCGCCCTCAATGACGATGATATCATTCTCAGCACCCAGCTCCTCATAGACTTCCTTAATCTTAGGCAGGAGCTGCTGCTTGTATTCATGGTATTCGACAGCATCCATATCCCGCAGTACACGGCCTAGAAAAACAACCTGAGACTTGCGGTCAGAGGTGGGTTTGAGCAGGACCGGATTCATGCGGACATCCGGCTCTTTGCCAGCTGCCTCAGCCTGAACGACCTGAGCCCGGCCCATTTCATCTCCTTTTTTGGTGATAAAGGAATTAAGCGCCATATTCTGCGACTTAAAAGGCACCACTTCTAGGCCATCCTGCTTGAAAATCCGGCAGAGACCCGCCGCAATAATGCTCTTCCCAGCATCTGAGGCAGTTCCCTGTACCATCAATGATTTGACCATTTTACATTTCCTCCTAGCTGCTCAAAGAAAGCAGCTTCATTTTCTGCCAGTGGCGTCTGGATAGTCTGATGAAGCTTGACAATCCAAGGTACAGCCAATCCTGCCTCTACTAGCAGTTCTCCCTGCTGGAAGAAATCAAACTTGCTGCCCTCCGCAATCAAATGCCCCTTCTGCAGCAGGTAGGCATAGTCACAGCAGTCATACATCAGATCCATGTCATGGCTGGATACGATGATGTTAGTTCCAGCCTGGACTAGCTTTTTCATGGTCGCTGCCATCTGGTCCCGCCCTTTGGGATCCAGTCCTGCCGTCGGCTCATCCAGCAGCAGATACTTGGGCTGCAGGGCCAGCATACCTGCAATAGCCACACGCTTTTTCTGGCCGTAGCTCAGATACTGCAAGGGTCTGTCCTGCAGATGGGAAATGTCCATCATCTCTAAAGCCGTCGCTACTCTGCTGGTTATCTCGTCTTCTTCATAGCCTAAGTTTTCCAAGGCCATGCCAATATCGTCCTTCACAATGGTATAAAAGAGCTGCTGCTCTGGATTCTGAAAGACCATATTGACATGCTGCCGATACTGGAACAAAGCCTTCTTAGAGTCGCCCACAGGCTGACCATCATATAAAATGCTGCCCTTCTGCGGTTTGAGCAGTCGGGTGATGATTTTCATGATGGTAGACTTACCTGAGCCATTAACTCCCAGAATACCGGTAATCCGGCCTTCTTCGAAGTCCATAGAAATATCGTGCAGCGTTGGATTTTCGTCATACGAAAAAGAAATATTCTTTACTTGTAACATCTAAGTTTCCTATCTACTTTCCATTATAGTATAAAAGCAGTCTTATTGTAAATGCGCTTTTATTATTCACTGAGCTCTGCATCAAATCTTAGCGTTAGCACCTCATTTAAATGCTGATTATCATCCAGCAATTTAACAAAAAGAGTATTGGCTAATCTGCCCCAGGCTTGGTGTTGCTTCCTTTTATTGTAAAAGGAGAATTTCAAGTCCAAGGTATCCCGAATGGTCACAAACTCATAGAAGACCAGGAAAATGAAGCGATACATGAGGACAATCAAGTCTAGCAGTACCCGTGGAACATGCATGGCTTTAAAAAGCCGCAGCATCTGAGCAAAAGGCACCGTCAGGACAAAGAAATAAGTCGAAACCAAGGATGAATAGATGCGCAAGAGGATAAAAATGGTCTGCTGGACAGAGGATTGGCTGATGCCCAGATAGCCCTGACCCAAAGGCAAGGCCAGCAAGAGCTGCTCCTGACTATTCTGATAGGTCAAGACAAAGGTCAAGAGACTGATCAGGATAAAGATACTGGCATGCAGATACCATTTCAGATAGCGCAGCCACGGAAGCCGAGCCACATAGCAAGTCAGAGGCGCCATCAAGACGATAAGTCCTAGCTGCAGACTCCTGACACCAGAAAAGCTGACAGCTAACAAGAGCACATAGATGACAAATTTATAAGCAACCGGCAGATTTTTCAGCCGATTTTGATAGGCATATTTATCAATCGCAAACAAGTGGAGGTACTCCTTTCTAGCTTTGTTTTTACCACGCCCCCAGTACAGAGCAGCTCCGGTCCCAAACAAGCTGAATCGCTATCAAGAACCAGAGCTCGCTCATACTGTTGAAGGCTTTTATTTATGTTCAGAGTTTTCCTTTTGTTGGCCTTGCTTTTTCCCTTTGTGGTAGCCAATGACATAGAAGATGATACCCGCTCCGATACTGCCTTGCAGGGTGAAGAGCAGACTTTCTACTTCTGGACCCGCTGGCTCAAAGATTGGTGAAAACCAAGGCTCATAGTCCTTTTGGATAGAGCTAATGGTTTTTTCAGCAGCGTCATCTGTTCCACTGTATTCCACACCCTTAGGTGCAAAGATAAAGGCAGCTAGAGTGACTGCTACTGCAGCCAAGATTAAAATGATATTCTTGTATTTTTTCATTTGAACAGACCTGCTCTTTCTTTGACATTTTCTGAGATTAAGTTATAGAGGACAACTGTCAGCAATCCTTCTACGATAGCGATTGGGATTTGAGTAGTCAAGAAGACACCCATGAATTTCAGTGCAGAACCAACAAAGCCACTGTTAGCATCAGGGAAGACCAAACCGAGCTGGATAGAAGTTGTCGCATAAGTCGCCAAGTCCGCAATCACAGCACAGATAAAGATTGAAACCGGTGTAGAAAGCTTGATAGATTTAGCAAACTTGTAGACGAAATAACCAACAAATGGACCAACCACTGCCATTGAGAATGCATTGGCACCCAAAGTTGTCAAGCCGCCGTGAGCCAAGAGAAGGGCTTGGAAGAGCAAGCAGATGGTTCCCAAAACGCTGATAACGGACGGGCCAAACATAGCTGTCCCCAGACCAACCCCAGTCGGATGCGAACTAGATCCTGTAACAGACGGAATCTTCAAAGAAGACAGGATGAAGATAAAGGCACCGGACAAGGCCAACATAGTCTTGGAATTTGGATCCTCTGCAACGATTTTCTTGATGCGCATCAATCCTACTACAAAGAAAGGCAGGAATACGGCGAACCAGAAGATACACCAAAAGAGTGGAAGATAGCCTTCCATGATATGCATAGCTGACACAGACTGGGTACTCAGTACCGCCAAAATAGCCAGCAAGGCAACAAAAGTTACTTTTTTATTTTTTAATAGTTTCATGTTTTTTTCCTT
>CAUVQK010000009.1:0-13486 GCA_963553705.1 uncultured Streptococcus sp. | reverse complement strand
TAAACTTTCATTACCTTGGACTTCTATAAAATATTTACAATATATATTGCTCAATCGATATCTTGTATCCTAATTATTCATAAAGATTTAGCACTGGAACAACTAGACGATGTCCAGTGTAACTTGACGGTAGCCACTTTAGTTTGTTATACAATCATAACAATCCCATTCACTACGACACGAAGAGGCGAAAACAATTATTTTTTCGCCGATGAGTTAGTAAGGCAGTTAGCTAGTCTATACAATAGCACCTAGCGTCCAACAATTAGGACCTTTAGTTCCAATTGATGGTACTGGGTTACATCTTCTCTTCCAGTTTGACATCTGGATACTTGTCCGCGAACCAGCGCAGGGCAAAGTCGTTTTCAAAGAGGAAGACAGGCTGGTCAAAGCGGTCTTTGGCTAGGATATTACGGCTAGAAGACATACGCTCGTCCAGGTCATCTGGCGAAATCCAACGGACAGTCTTTTTGCCCATAGGATTCATAACCACTTCAGCATTGTATTCATTTTCCATGCGGTGCTTGAAGACCTCAAACTGGAGCTGACCGACAGCGCCCAGCATGTACTCGCCTGTCTGGTAGTTGGTATAAAGCTGGATGGCTCCCTCTTGTACCAGCTGCTCAATCCCCTTATGGAAGGATTTTTGCTTCATAACATTCTTGGCTGAAACCTTCATAAAGATTTCAGGAGTAAAGGTTGGCAGAGGTTCAAATTCAAACTTATTCTTGCCTACAGTCAGGGTGTCACCGACCTGATAAGTCCCCGTATCATAAACCCCGATAATATCACCAGCTACAGCATTGGTAACATTTTCCCGACTCTCGGCCATAAACTGGGTAACATTAGACAGCTTAGCGGACTTGCCAGTACGTGGCAGATTGACACTCATACCGCGCTCGAACTCGCCAGAAACGATACGAACAAAGGCGATACGGTCGCGGTGGCGCGGATCCATATTGGCCTGAATTTTAAAGACAAAACCTGAAAAGTCTGGGCTGAGCGGCTCAACTTCCTCACCATCTGTCTTCTTGTGGCCATGCGGTTCCGGAGCAAACTTGAGGAAGGTTTCCAGAAAAGTCTGGACGCCAAAGTTAGTCAGGGCTGAGCCAAAGAAAACAGGTGTCAGCTTGCCGGCCAAAATCGCCTCTTCTGAAAATTCATTTCCAGCTTCGCTCAAGAGCTCAATATCTTCCTTAACTTGCTCATAAAAAGGATTGGAGGCAAAAAGTTGGTCGCCTTCTGCCAGAGTCGCAAAGCGCTCCTCGCCCTTATAAAGCTCCAGCCGCTCATTGTAGAGGTCATAAAGACCTTCAAAGCTCTTCCCCATTCCAATCGGCCAATTCATCGGGTAGCTGGCAATACCCAAAATCTCTTCCAGTTCTTCCAACAAGTCCAAGGGCTCGCGACCGTCACGGTCCAGCTTGTTCATAAAAGTGAAGACTGGGATATTCCGATGCTTGACAACCTCAAAGAGCTTCTTGGTCTGAGCCTCAATACCCTTAGCCGAGTCAATAACCATGACCGCAGCATCCACTGCCATCAAGGTCCGATAAGTATCTTCTGAAAAGTCCTCGTGCCCTGGTGTATCCAGGATATTGACCCGCTTGCCATCGTAGTCAAACTGCATGACAGAGGAAGTCACTGAAATCCCCCGCTGCTTCTCAATATCCATCCAGTCAGACTTGGCAAAATTACCCGTCTTTTTACCCTTGACCGTCCCAGCTTCACGAATCTCGCCTCCGAAGTAGAGCAACTGCTCCGTGATGGTTGTCTTCCCCGCGTCCGGGTGGGAGATAATGGCAAAGGTCCGGCGTTTCTTAATTTCTTCTTGTAAAGTCATCTTCTTCTCTTTCTTTTATTTAGGATAATGGTGAATCTTAGTATTTTTTTATTTTACATCGGAGTATTTCAATCCTTTCAACCTACCTATTATAGCGGATTTAGCGCTTTTTTTCAATTATCTAAAGAAGATAAAAATCGCCCTTTCGAGCGATTCTCTTCTCCTATGTCAATGAAATTTCCTTTAAAATCTGACAATGACACTGTTAAGGAGGAAAATTGCAAAGATGAAAATTGAAATCAGTAAATAGAGCAGGCGTTTTTTCTGGTTTCCAGTTCTTCTTTCTCTTCAGCTGTCATGGAAAAAATGGCTTTATTCCGTTTCAAGAGATAGAGGTTCAAGCCTTCTCCCCTTTGTCCGCGAGGCTTTAAGAAAGCCCAAAATTTGGAGTGTTTCATTCCGCGAGCAGAAGCGTCTAGCTCGACCAGCTTAAAGAGTTGATAGACAAACAGTCCATTTGTCACTAGAAGCAAAACAAGTCATGATAAGGCTTCCTAATTTAAAAAAACTCCTGCCACATTAACTTGACAGGACTTGTAAACTTGAGATGAATTAACTGCGGACCAAACTTAACTGCTTTTTCCACCGTATCTTAAACAATATGTCAAAGAGAACCAGAGCCAGAGAAAGGATGACCGACACAAGAAGGTACTTTATCCATAGGGGGGCATCAGGGATAAAAGGCGGACTTTTTAACAGACCGTAATTACCTCCGGTCACTTGATTAACTCCGACTAGGAAAAGATTGAGTCCAAAGGTGTAGGCTACAATCATGTATTTCTTGAGCAATGTCTTGTCGTAGTGATTCATCAGATAAATCAAGGAATTAACCAAGAGGGCATAGTGGCCAATCAGGAAAGAAAAGCTGGTAATGTGCGGGAAATCATAGGGGTCAAAGACTGGATAGCCCAAGGCAAAGACCGCTCCGCTGGCTCCTAATAGAGCAAAATACTGCTTGCTACGCCATTTATCTGGCAGAAAAACCACCGCAAACATCGCCAAGCGACAATGATAGAAGGGCAGACTATTGGAAAAGGGAATTCGAAAACCAAAATACCAGCTATAAAGCATCAGCAGCTGGGCAATCTGAATCCACTTAAAAGCCTTGACAAAACGCGGATTATCATGGTATTTGAGCGAGCTCCAAATAGACAGCAAGACCAGAGCGATCATCACAGCATACCATAAAATCGAGATAGGTGGTGCCACCGTTTTTGTCGTAGTTAAAAAATCTTCCATAAATCCTCCATGAGATAATTAAGTTAGGGTGACTGTCTTGGTCTGCTCCACGCGCTTAAAAATTTCAGAAAGCAAGCAGACTGCTGCACTTAAGACGATTGAAACAAGCAGATAATTGAGCAAGAGTCCGTGATTGCCAACAAGCGGCGGATCTGTAAGAAATCCATAAGAACCCTTTGTCAACATATTGATAACAAGCAAAAAAGCATTCATCGCAAAGGTCGTCCAAACCACTCGCTGCCAGCTCATAGAGAAAGTATGATAATATCTGAAAAGATAAATCAAACAATTTCCCAAGAGCGCTAGATGGCCGATGATAAAGGACAAAATAGTGATATGGGGAAAAGGATAGGGATCGAAAATCGGATAAATAAAGGCTACAATCGAGCCAAAAGTTCCCAAAAGTGCAAAATAAAATTTATACACTGAACGATTAGGCAGAAACAGCAAGGCAAACATAGCCATTCTGCAATGATAAAAAGGAAGACTCTCAGACAGCGGGGCAGCAGTCAGCATATACCAAGAGTAGAGGCCTATCAGCTGACAAGCTTGCATCCCGACAAATAGCTGCTGGTAAGGCTTCCGATTGTAGTAGCGATAGGAAAGCCAGATAATCGCAAAGACCAGTCCCAAAAGAACAAAATACCAAAGTCCCAGTTGAGGCGGTTCGGTTTTATAGGTTGTAAACATATCTCTTATTCCCATCTCCTAGACTCCCATTCTAATATAAGGTTTGAACAAGGCTGAGTTTGCCTGTTTTTGCAATAATTTCTAGCTTTTTCAGACAAAAAGTATCCCAGAAACTTACTTAACTAATCCAAATACTGTTCTCTATCTCCTTGATAAATCTCCCAAAGGATTTCCAACTGTTCTTTTGTCGTCCGCTTAGAGGATAATTCTGGTAAAGATTGGATATCAAAGAAAGCTAACTCTTCTATTTCTGTATTAGGCTGAAAATCTCCATCCTCTATCTGACACTCGAAGACCAGTTTAGCATATTGCTTACTCTGAAATTGAAATTTATTAGTATCAAAAATTGCAAGCAGACGAGAAACTGAAACATTAAATCCCGTTTCTTCTTGGACTTCCTTGACGATATTTTCCTTAGGAGATAGGCCGACTTCACAAAAGCCGCCAGGTAAAGCCCAAGTTTTCTCATTTTTACCCTTGACTAAACAGACTTTTCCGTCTCGAACCAGTACAGCTCGGACATCAATCAAGGGAGTGGCATAAAAATCCGTTGGGCGCAACAACTCTGCCAATTCTTTCCCATCCAAATCTGACCAATCAGCCAGGAGGTGTCCCAAAAGCTGACGGAGTTCTAAGTAACGCTCTCGATCAAATTCATCACGACTAAATGCTAGACCTGTCTCTGTAATAGAAAGGAGACGTTGAATGGTTTTTGCAATTTCTTTAGTTTCCATCTTCCAAGTCCTCTACCAGCTTCGCCAGATTCATAGAATTGCTGCCTTTGAGAAGAATTTGGTCGGCAGGAGTCAGCTTCTCTCTGACAGCTTTGGTCAGCTGTTCAAACTGGTCTTTCTCGTCATTTTTGATAAAGTAATGGACCTTGCCTGGCGGGTAAATCTCCTTGGCATAGTCATAGAGGGCTTCCATGTCCTGTCCATAGAGGAAAAGGTCGGTCACAATTTCTGGATTGAGACTGGTAATCATCGAGCCATGCATGGACTTAGAGTCCGCTCCCAGCTCTTTCATATCCGCCAGCACTGCCAATTTTCGTCCGCCTGGATTAGCCGGAATGGTCGAGAAAGTCTCAAGAATCAAGCGCATGGCTGTTGGATTGGCATTGTAGACATCCGATAGGATATCTGCGCCATTGCCAGCTTTCTTCCACTCCGTTCGATTGCGGGTCAGCTCCAGCTCAGAAAAGGCTTGAGCAATAGCTGCTTCAGATACACCCTCCTGCAAAGCCGCATAGGCTGCAATCATGGCGTTGGTTGCATTGTACTTACCGGTCACAGGCAGGTCAATCCTCTGCTCTAAAAAGTTACATTCAAAGCTCAAACTGTCCTTGCGCTCTTCCAGACGCGTCAGGAAGATATCCGCATCAGGACCAAAGCGAACCAGTTTGCAGTCTGCTGGCAGAAATTCATTGACAATCTTATCCGCCGGAACGATCAAGAGGCCATCTTTTCTCAAGCCGTCCGCAATCTGCATCTTGCCTTGAGCAATCTCAGCTCGACTACCGAAAAATTCCAGATGGGCTTCTCCGACCAGAGTTACAATGCCCGTCTTAGGTTTGGCAAGTTCAGACAGGAGATGGATATCGCCCAAGTGGTCCTGCCCCATTTCTAAGACAAGTTTCTCTGTGTCCTCAGGCATGTGCAGAACCGTGTAAGGCAGACCGATTTCGTTATTGTAATTGCCCTGGGTCTTATAGGTCTTGTAGCTGGTTGCTAGTAGCTGTGCCAGCATATCCTTAGTCGTCGTTTTACCGTTGGAACCTGTCACCGCCAGCACATCCACCTGCATCTTTTCCAGATAATACTGGGCCAAGCGTTGGAAGGCTGTCAGGACATCATCGACTAAGATATACGGACCCTCCACCACTGGACGCTCAGATAGGGTGGCAGCAGCTCCCTGAACAAAGGCTGTCGCAATAAAATCATGACCATCACGCGCTCCCTTGAGCGGCACAAAGAGGTCACCTGACTCAATCAAACGGCTGTCAAACTCAGCATTCCTAAGAGAGACATTTTCAAACTGAGTCACATCATTTTTCGCAGATAGGACTTCTGCAATTTCATATAAATCTAATTTCATACTTCTTCCTCGTTTTTCGGTTTGCTCGCAAAAAGAAAGGACCGAAAATTTTCAGCCCCTCTATTATATCATATTTTAGAGAAGATGCGCCTCTCTCTTGACAAATGCCTCTTCAGCTAGGCCAACTAACTTCTCAATCAAGTCAGGATAAGCTAGTCCCATATTTTCCCAAAGCAATGGATACATGGACCACTGGGTAAAACCTGGCATGGTATTAAGCTCATTAAGGAAGACCTGACCATCTTCTGTATAGAAGAAATCACAGCGGGACAGTCCCAGACCGCCCAAAGCTCGGAAAGCGGCCTCTGCATTTTGACGCATCAGGCTCACCACTTCTTCTGGAATCTTGGCCGGAATATCCATGGTAATTTTATTATCAATATATTTGGCTTCGTAGTCATAGAAAGCCACGTCCTTGACCACTTCTCCAGGCAGGGTACTCTTGACGTCAACATTGCCCAGAAGCCCAACCTCAATCTCGCGAGCTGTCACTCCTTGCTCAACCAGTACCCGGCTGTCGTATTTGAAAGCCAGGTTCAGAGAAGCACACAGTTCTGCTTGGTTCTCCGATTTAGAAATGCCTACACTGGAGCCCATATTGGAAGGTTTGGTGAAGACTGGATAGGTCAATTTCTCTTCGATTTCCTCAATTTTTTGCTCTAGATCCTCACCATCAACCAGCGCTACATAAGGGACTTGGGCAATGCCTGCCGATTCCAGCACTCGCTTGGTCGTGATTTTATCCATGGCTAGGCTAGAAGATAAAATATTACAGCCGACATAAGGCATTTTGAGCACTTCTAGGAAGCCTTGAATAGAACCATCTTCACCCATGGGACCATGCAGGACCGGAAAGACCACTGCTCCTTCTTCGTAAATATCGCTGGGCTTGATCTTCTGAGACATATCAACTGTGGCATTGGTCATCAGCTTCTCATCAGCCGCCGGCTTTGCTTCAATTTCCTGAGTTTGGATAAAATCTCCATCCTTGGTGATGAAGTAGGTCTTCACCGAGAATCTATCATAATTGACAGCCCGCATGACGCTCTCAGCTGATAAAACCGAAACTTCCCGCTCTGCACTGCGTCCGCCATACAATAAAATCAATCTTTGTTTTGCCATGATTTTTCCTATCATTTTCTAAAAATAGTACGATTTACAAAAGCTGCCAGCTCAAGAAGAATCAAGTTCAAAAGCTTGGTTTTGCATCTACCTAGCTGGTCGATTCTTCTAAGCAGGAGCTTCTGTATCAGTCCGTTTTAGTATATCACAATTCCCAGCATTTTTGAACAGAAAAAAGGACTCTTCCAGCCAGCTAGAGCCAGAAAAATCCTTGATGTTTATAATTCCGTCCGATTTTCGATAGCGCGAATCAGCGTAACCTCGTCTGCATATTCAATATCGGAGCCAACCGCTAAACCACGCGCTAGGCGAGTCACCTTAATCCCAGCGGGTTTCAAGACACGTGAGATATACATGGAAGTCGCTTCGCCATCTGCTGTCGCATTAGTCGCGACGATGACCTCCGTCACCTCGCTATCCATCAAACGAGTAATCAGACTCTTGAGATTGATGTCGTCCGGTCCAACACCGTTCATCGGTGAAATCAAGCCATGCAGGACATGATAAAGTCCGTGGTATTCCTGGATATTTTCCATGGCTGACACATCCCGGCTATCCTCAACAATCAGAATAGTCGATTGATCGCGCGACTGGTCTTGGCAGATAGCACAAGGGTCTTCGTCCGTCAGGTTGCCGCAGACAGAGCAGTAGCTCAGCTCACGCTTAGCAGCCAGCAGATTCTTGGCAAATTCATTGACATCGTCATCACTCATGCCAATGGTGTAAAAAGCCAGACGAGTGGCTGTTTTAATGCCAATGCCGGGCAGCTTGGAGAAACTGTCAATCAGCTTGGCAATAGGGGTTGGGTAAAGCATAAAATCCTTTCTCTATTCTCAAAAAATCTCCTCAAACCAGATTGCTCTACTTGAGCACTGACAGCTTTAGCTTTCTATGTTTGCTGATGATTTTCATTGAGTGCTAATTCATAGGGTGTTGTTGGTTGTAAAGATTGATAATATCGCGAGTGATACTGTGGCTGACAGTAGAAGATAGGTTTGTATTGTGAGGGAACACCACTGCCACCGCAATCTGCGGCTTCTCACTCGGTGCATAGGACACGACATTGGTATTGATGGCTTCTTTCTTGCCCTTGTCCACAAAGGTCTCAGCCGTACCAGTCTTGGCACTGATTGGCACGCTCTCTCCCTGAGAAATAGTCCGGCCAGTCGTAAAGCCACTGCTGCCATGAACCACTTGATAGAAGCCTTGCTTGATAATGCTCATATCCTCGTCAGAGATATTGACCTGGTTCAGCTCCTTGGTATCAATTTTCTGCACCAAATCACCGAGTCCTCCTTGGTCGCTGTTGCCGTAAATGCCTTCAACAATATGCGGAGCCACACGCTTGCCATTATTAGCTACTGTCGAGGCATACTGGGCCAGCTGAAGCGTTGTATAATTATCAAACTGACCGAACGAATTGGTCAGATAGTTAGCAAAGGTAAACTTATCTGGAAGATAGCCTGTGGACTCATTTGGCAAATCAATCCCTGTTGAAGTTCCCAGACCATACTCTGCAAAGGTCGACCGCAGCTTTTTCATGGACGGATCCAACTCATCAAAATCCAGTTTCATATCCGCTGAGTAAGGCGTTCCCATCATCTTCAGCGCCACCTGCACCATATAGGTATTGGAAGAGTATTCCAGTGCCTCTTGGGCTGTGATGGCACGTGAACCGTACTGGGTGAACCAAGAAGTGATACTGTCCGTACCGCCAAAGCTAATCGGCTGGTCTGTCAGGACTTGGTTGCCGCTAATGGCATTATTCTCCCAGCCCGAGGTCAATGTTGCAGCCTTGACCACAGATCCCGGAACAAAGACATTAGTCATGGTCCCCAGAGCATCGACAGAGTTTTCTCCCGTTTCCAGATCGTGCCGGATGCCTGCCATAGCCAAGACAGCGCCAGTATTTGGATCCATAGCTACGGCATAGACACCCTCAGAGTATGTCGCATTGCCACTAGCTAACTCCGCATTAAAGGCATTTTTGAGAATGTCCTCCACTCCCTGCTGGAAGTTCAAGTCCACCGTCAGCTTGAGATTGTCGCCCTTACTGCCGTCAGAAATATTTTCCACACTCTCCATATTACCATTTTTGTCCAGATGAATCTCTTTCTCAGCTCGCTTGCCTTGCAGGACTGATTCATACTGCTTTTCCAGATAGGAGGTCCCCACCCGGTCATTGAGGGAATAGCCTTTTTTCAGGTAATCATCCACTTCCTCAGCCGGAAGTCCAGTCTTTTCTGTCGAAATATTACCCACGATAGAAGCCAGCGAGGTATCCAAGACTTTGCGATCCCAGCCCGTTGAAACACTGATACCCGGCAGCTCTTTGCTACTAGAAGCCAATACAGCCACCTGCTCTGTTGTCAGCGCATCTGTCTGGATAGTCCCCGTCGCAAAGTTGGAAATCGCATTCATCTGACTAAAGAGAACGATGGCCTTCTTTTCCTCATCCGTATAGCCCAGTCGCTTAGGGTCAATGCTCTCAGCTGCCGCCTTATAGATTTTGGACTCAGGCAGGCGGTTTCCATCTGTATCAAATTTCTTGTCCTTGGGCAGCTTTTCTACTACTTCCTGATAGACTGCACTGTCCGCCAAATAATAATCCACCTCTTGGCGGTCTGTCACCTCTGTATCGCTGACACTGACATAGGTCAGGAGCTTTTGAGCTGTCGCCCGAATCTCCCCAGCCGTCAGGCGATTATCTCGCGTATAGGTCACCACCTGCTTGGTCGTATTTTCCACCAAGGGCTTGCCAGTAGCATCATAAATCTGCCCACGTACTGAGCTAGTGGTAATCTTGGTCTTGCTGGCCTTGGCCAACTTATCCGTGTAAAAGTCCTGATTGACTACCTGCATATAGCCCAGACGAGCAATCAAGGCTAAAAACAAAAACATCACGATTCCAAACAGCAGATAAAGCCTTCTGGTGATGGAATGACTGTCAAATTTTCTCTTCTTCCTTGCCATTTTCTCTCTCATTCTAGTAAAAGTTCTGACCTTTATTTTACCATAAATCCAGCTCGATGAATGTCTCAAAACTGATAGAAAATCTGAAAATGTGGTCGAGTTAAGAGGAAATCCGCTAAACCTCGGAACAGAAAAGACTTGCCGGCTAGGCTTCCAGCAATCCTTGTCCTTCCTCTCTGGAAAAGCAAAGAACCTGAGAATAATCTCAGATTCCTTTAAGCTTATTTTCCAAGGTAGTATTCTTTTACTACGTTCAATTTTTCGTCAAATTCGAATACCAATGGTGGGAAGTTTGGAATTTCCACGTCCATGATTTCATCGTCAGACAGTTGTTTGATGTGCTTCACAAGGGCACGGATAGAGTTACCGTGTGCACCTACAAAGACATTTTTGCCATCTTTCAAAGCTGGAGCAATCTTGTCTTCCCAGAATGGAAGGGCACGCTCAAGTGTCACTTTCAAGTTTTCAGCATCTGGAATTACTGAGTCGTCAAGTGAAGCATAACGACGGTCAGTGTGTGCTGAGTGCTCATCATCGCGATCCATGTTTGGAGGCAATACATCGTATGAACGACGCCAAATATGCACTTGCTCATCACCAAATTGCTCAGCTGCTTCTGCCTTGTTTTTACCAGTCAGACCGCCATAGTGACGCTCGTTCAAACGCCATGATTTTTCAACTGGTACCCAAAGCTGATCAGACGCTTCCAAAGCAAGGTTAGTTGTCTTAATCGCACGCTTCAATACTGAAGTGTAAGCTTGGTCAAACTCGATACCAGCTTCTTTAATCAGTTTACCAGCGTCGATTGCTTGCTGTGTACCTTTTTCAGACAAGTCAACATCAGCCCAACCAGTGAAAAGGTTAGCTTTGTTCCATTCAGACTCACCGTGGCGAGCAAAAACTAATTTTACCATTAGATGGATTCTCCTTTTATTTTCCGAGGCAGTCCCCGTTTATCTATTCTATTTTACAAAATTTTCGCCTAAAAAGCTAGCCTATTTCGTCAAATCAGACCTTTTTCAACAAGAAAGCGCTTTTGTATTTCCGAGCAGAAACCTTTGCCCTAACACCCACCAGATAGATAAACCTCGTTGGCTTCCTTAAGCCACCAAGTCCGCCGCCTGTCTATCAACTGATAAATAAGCAGTAAGCCAGACACAATCCAGATAGAGAGCATATTGACAAAAATGAAAAGTTCTACACCTTTAGCATGCTGGGCCGGAGTTAGCTGGCTATGTTTACCTATAAAGACATCTCCTTCAACCCCATAAATCTTTGGCATAATAATATTAATAAAGCAAATAACAGCGATAAAAGTAACAAGCCGAACAGGCCAAGAATAAAGGATTTTATGAAAACGCTCAAATCCTAAAGAAAAAGTAGAGAAACGTTTAAAGCGTTCTTTGCCCATAAAAAAGATGAATAAAGGAATGTAGCCTTCATAAGTGAAGCTAATCATTGTAGGCGTATGACGGCTAGCAATGAAAAAGCTAGAAAAGCCGTAATCTCCAGTGGTTAAAATCCAATGGCTTAAAAATTCTGGAAGAAAAATAGCTGGTATCACAAACAGAGCTGCTGAAAATTCCCTTCCAAATCTTACACTCCATACTCGCTGCATCTTCTCCCGTATCAGGTGCAGACGTGCTTTGTCCGCGCCTTTCTTAGGAAAATTCTCTTTTATGAGTCCGCCACAAGAACGACAAATGGGATAGCCAGCTTCCTCTTCAAAGAGAAGATGACGACATTGCAAAAAAGGCGATTCATCACTGTCTGACAACTCATCCAGCCATTTCTTTCTCCAAAACATAAGACCTCCTAAAAATCTAACCTACCCACAAAGTAATACCCCTTAAAGATTTCGATACTACAGACTTATGACGAATTTACCTATATTGTAAATCCTTCAGAACTCTTTGAATCTCTTTGTACAAGGCTTTATTCTGCTTTCATTATATCAAAAGAGAATTGGCCTGTAAAATAATAGCATAAGTATATAAGGGGTTGTAAAAATATCTGATCTTGCTAAGTGCTGTACTTGACTAGGTACCAACGTCTCTAAGCTCAGATGATATCCTGCGAACAAGCCTCGCTAAAACACATAGAAAAAGGCTAAGAGACATAAGTTCTAGCCTTACCTTTTATTAGGAATAGAATCTTAACGCAATAGCTGATTGCTCAAATTGCTGCTTTGAAGTTGCAGATTGAATTTGCAAAGCGAGTCACAACTTTGTCCGTCTTTAGGCTCCAAAAAGCTCCTAATCATCCTCGCAGTCACACCGCCTCCTGCTGGCATTGGGGGCATAGGCCATAGACAGTCGTTTGGCTTTGGGTGATGTGGTAGCCAGTCTGCACTTCAGCCTCATGCTTCACATCCGGAAGTTCCAGCTCCATATCAGCGATACGACCGCATTTTTCACAGATGACATTGAGATGCTGATGGCCCATAAAGTCAAAGTAGGTCGTCGTATCATTGCGAACCTTAAGCTCAGCGACAAAACCCTCATCAATCAGAACCTTGAGATTATTATAGACTGTTGCCAGACTCATATTAGGAAAATTGGGCTTCAAGTCCTGATATATCATTTCAGCGCTAGGATGGTCGTGACTTTGGATAATATAGTCAATTACCGCCTTCCGCGTTTCTGTAATACGCACGCCCTTGGCGCGCAAATGACCAATTACTTGGTCAAAATCATGCTGATGTTCTTGTTTCATTATTTACTCCGTTATAGCCTCTCATCTAAGTCATTACCATTATACCATGACTAGGCTTACTTGGCTATTAAGAATGATTGTAAATAAGGCCTAATTTTTTAATTCTATCAGTGCCTTGATTTTCCTGCCAAAAATAAAAAGCCTGCTATTCTCAATAAAAGTTGAGACAACAGACTTTTCATATATTGTAGATATTGTAGATTTTCAAAGCGTTTTACTGAAGCTTAATCTTAGTCACGCTGGCGTTTGGTCAAGCCAACTGCTCCTCCAAGAGTCAAGAATCCAAGAATCAGCATCCAGATAGATGTGTCTTGGCCGGTCTTAGGCAGAATTCGTTTCTTGCCAATCTCTTTAACTTGAGCATCTACAAGCAAGCGATTGGTTACATTCATGCCTTCAGCTTGATTGCTGTAGCCTTCCACTTCGTCCTCGCGGACACTATAGATGATTTCTTTTCCATCCTTGAAGCGTGGCAGATTTTTAAAGCTGTATTTCCAGCCCATCGCCTCATCAACAGTTACGTTGATGCCTGTATCCTGTCCATCTGCGAGTAAGTGAACAAGGACACTCTTTGGTCGGCGACCTGCAGCGTTATCATTGTCAATCCAGATCACACTGCCAGTAAGCGTAGTTGAGTCAGATGCGAAAGTCCAAGTACCGACAAAGTGAACATCTGCACCATTAATAGTTGCTTCGTTCTTGTCATATGACTGGAAGCTCCATGTGCCATCTGCTGTCTTCACTTCTGTCTTAGATGGCTGTGTTGGAGTAGCTTTCGTACCATCTGACAAGTTTGCTTGGTCGCTTGGA